>PMJQ01000042.1:3568-74889 GCA_003157485.1 Ignavibacteriota bacterium | reverse complement strand
CGCGCCACGTGCACAGGCTCTGCAGAGCACGCCGCCTTCGGCGACCCCATCCGCTCCGGCCTCTGCGCCTGCGCACGCAAAGGCCTCACGGAGCGCCGTCACAGTGCCTCATGCGGGGGCACTGCAACAGGCCCCGGCGCAGCCGGTCGTCTGGACCGCTCCGTCCGCGTCCACCCTTGACCGGATTGCATCGTACGAGCACATCATACAGGACGCATCGCAGAAACACGGGGTCGACACGACGATAATCAAGGCGGTCATCGCGGTCGAGTCCGCCGGACAGGCGAACGCGGTCTCGGCGAAGGACGCCAAGGGGCTGATGCAGCTTACCGATACAACGGCGGCCGACATGGGCGTCACGAACGTTTGGAATCCCGCGGAGAATATTCACGGGGGGGCGAAATACCTGCAATCGCTCACACGGCGTTTTCCGGGGGATACGGCGAGCATCATCGCATCGTATAACGCGGGGCCGGGCCGGGTGGAGAAGCACGGAGGAATACCCCCGATCCCGGAAACGCAGGCATATGTCCGGCGCGTCATGAACTACATGAAATTCTTTGAGAAGGAGGAAGCATCGAATGAAAGACGTTGAAACGCTGAAGACAATACTCGAAACGGAGGCGGAAGTCGCCACCGGGATTTACGACCAGGTGACGAAGGAGATGGAGGCGATAATCCGGCTCTCTTCCAGGGACGTTGCCGAGACGGTGAAAGCGGAAACCGAGTTGATGAAGCCCCTGGAGAAGCTCGACCAGGACCGCGCACGGTGCGCTGAGGAGATCGGGAAGCGCCTTTTCCCCGGAGGCAGCCAGGAGGTCAGGCGTATGACTGTCCGCGAGCTCGTCCGGTATCTTCCCCCGGCGGATGCGGTGGCGGTCGCCGGAGCGGCCGACAGGCTCCGGAGCGTCGTCGAGAACATCGTCGCCGCCAACGGCAGGAACAGGGTTCTGCTTGAAAGGTCCCGCCGGTTCGTCGAGGAAACGCTCCGCATCGTCACCGACGATCACACGCGCACACTCATCGATCAGAGGATGTAGCCATGTCAGGTCTTTCCCTCATACTTGAAACCGCCCGCCGGGCCATGCAGGCCCAGCAGACGGGGCTCGGCGTCACGAGTCACAACATCGCCAATGCGACGACGCCGGGATATTCGCGCCAGGTTGCGGGATTTGTTCCGACGCAGCCTCTTCCGGAGCCGTACGGGCTCCTGGGGACGGGGGTCACGGTGGCGTCCGTGACGCGCATGAGAGACCAGTTTGCCGACGCGCAGATACGCGACGTGAGCCAGTCGCAGTCCCGTTCCTCGATGGAGAACCAGATCCTGTCGCAGGTCCAGTCGAGTTTCAACGAGCCGTCGGACACCGCGCTGAGCGGTTCCCTCTCGCAGTTCTTCAACTCGTGGCAGAGCCTCTCCGTCAACCCGGAGGACAGCTCTTCGCGCAACGCGGTGCTCCAGAGCGCCGGTCAGCTTGCCCAGTCGTTCCACACGCTGAACGGCGACCTGACGCAGCTTCGCTCCTCCCTCGCGGAAGACGCGGCCGCCAAGGTCACGTCGATAAATACGCTGACGTCAGAGCTGAGCACGCTGGATCGCCAGATCACGGCCGCGCACGCCGCCGGTCAGGATGCGAACGATGCAATGGACCAGCGCGACCAGAAGCTTCAGGAGCTCTCCGGTCTGATCAACATCAGCGTCTCGTTTGACACGCGGGGATCTATGCTCGTCTCGACCGGGGGGAGCGTCATCGCCTCCGGCGCCGGATCGCTCCAGCTCACGTCCGCCGTCGTGGGAAACAGCATCGCCATCAACACGTCGCTCGGCGGCCCGAACCTGAACGTCACTGGGGGGGAGCTCGGGGGAGTCCTGAACATGTACAACACCGCCATCCCCGGCATCCTCACCCAGCTCGACCAGGCCGCGGGGGCGCTCATCACAAGGGTCAACCAGATCCATGCGGCGGGCGACGGACTCGGCACGCCTCCCCCGACGGGGAACGCGTTCTTCACGGGGACCGGCGCCGCCGACATCAATCTGAATCCCGCGCTCCAGGCGGATCCCAACCTGATTGCCGCCTCCTCCGACGGCACGCCCGGAGACAACACGAACGCGCTCGCGCTGGCGGGCGTGCAGAACGAGAATCTCCTCAGCAGCAACTCCGTCACGATAGGTCAGTTTTACAACGGCGTCGTGAGTTCGCTCGGGACCGCGGTGAAGACGGCCGGCGACACGTCGACGCAGCAGCAGTCCGTCCTGACGGGCCTCCAGAACCAGCAGAGCTCCGTGGCGGGGGTCTCGCTCGACGAGGAGATGACGAACATGATAGAGTACCAGAAGGGGTATGACGCCGCCGCAAAGCTCGTAACGACAGTTAATGCAATGTTCGACACACTTATCCAGATGGTGTAGCCATGAGAATTACAGAAAGCCGGTTCGCGTCTGATTTCCTGTACAACGTGAACAACTCGCAGCAGCGGATCAACGAATACCAGAACCAGCTCTCTTCGGGCCTGAGGGTGAACGAGCCCTCGGACGATCCCGAGGCGGCGGACCTGATCCTGCGGCTGAATACGAGCCTGAGCCGGAACGAGCAATTCACGAGCAATATAGGGTCCGCCCAGTCCATGCTCTCGACGACGACGGACGCGCTTGACGGCGTCCAGCAGATCATCGGGCAGCTCCAGACCACGATGACCCAGGCGGCCAACGGCGCCCAGGCCTCCACGATTCCGTCGTTCGCCGACACCGTGGACGGGTACATTTCGCAGGTGCTCGCGCAGGCCAACACGCAGTTCAACGGCAAGTACGTCTTCGGGGGGACCCAGACCCAGACCCCGCCGTACGTCCTCACGCCGAACGCCGCGCCTCCCCCGTCCGAAACCGTGACGTTCAACGGGAACGCCGGGACGATAAGCTATGCGGTGGCCGAGGGACAGACCCAGCAGGTGAACGTCTCGGGGCAGGAGGCGTTCAACGGGACCGCCCTCCTCGACGAGATGATCAAGATACGCGACAACCTGAAGGCCGGCATCGTGCCGACTGCCGCCGATGAGACGGCGGTCCAGAATTCGCTCAACACGCTCCTTTCCGCCTCCGGGCGGGCCGGCACCGTGCTGCAGGGCCTCGACACGACGGCGGCGCACCTTCAGGCGCAGCACACGCAGCTCCTCTCCCTCCGGTCCGCGCAGCAGGACACGGACGTCGCCGCGGCGACGCTGAATCTGAAACAGGAGCAGACGACGCTCGACGCCGCGCTGGCGATCGGGGCCAAGATCCTCCCCCTGTCACTGACGGATTTTCTGACGTGATGACATGAAACGGACATTCGACATAACGACGGCCGGTGGTCTCGTCCTGGGTGTGATCGCGATCTTCGGGTCGTTCATGCTCGAAGGAGGGAGCATCGGGGCGCTGATCCTCCTGCCTGCGATGACGATCGTCTTTCTGGGGACGTTTTCTGCGGCGATGATCGGCACGTCGCTGAAGAACTTCATGCAGATCGGCACGATGTTGAAGCTTGCCCTCTTCCCCCCGTCGTACGAGGTAAAGGACACGATCGAAAGCATCGTCCGGTATTCGACGGTGGCGCGGAAGGAGGGGCTCCTGGCGCTGGAGAAGGAGCTCGGCGGCGTCTCCAACGCGTTCATGAAGAAGATTCTCCGGTTTGCCATCGACGGAACGGAGCCCGAGGTGCTGAGGGCGCTGGCCGAGACCGAGGTCAATTATGTCGGCGAGCGTCACGGGCGCGCGGCCGCAATATTCCAGAAAATGGGGGGATATTCGCCGACGATGGGGATCATCGGGACCGTCATGGGGCTGATCGCCACGCTGGCCTCGGCGGGGGAGGACGCGAACATCCTCATCCGGCACATCGCGAGCGCGTTCATTGCGACGCTCTGGGGAGTGTTCATGGCGAACATCGTCTGGCTCCCCATCGCGGACAAGCTGAAGTTCATCCATGACCAGGAATATCTCTTCATGGACATGATCGTCGAGGGGGTCCTCTCGATACAGGCGGGCGAGGTTCCCTCGGTCATCAAGGCCAAACTGAACAGCATGCTTCCGTCCAATCAGCAGGAAACGGACGACTGATGAAGAAGAAGGTCCATACCGGGGAGCACGAGAATTCGGAGCGGTGGCTGCTGACCTATGCCGACCTCATCACCCTGCTGCTGGGGCTCTTTGTCATCCTGTACGCGATGTCGAAGATTGATGCGGGAAAATATGCCGATATCGTGAACGCCATGGGAGGGATTTTCGGTTCCTCCAAGGGCGTGATGGCGGGGAACAACGGCGTCATGAGTTCGCAGATCCCGCTGATACAGAACGAACGGCAGAAGATCGCGCAGGATCTCCGTTCGGCGCTCCATCTGGAGACCAAGAAGCTCCCGATCGCCATATCGAGCAACGAGCGCGGGATCACCGTCCACATCATGGATGAACTCCTGTTTGCCTCGGGGAGCGCCGACATCAAGGAGTCCTCGATGCCTGCGCTCGACAGCCTTGCCCGCGTGCTGCGGGAGCTTCCGAACGACGTCCGGGTCGAGGGGCACACCGACAACGTCCCCATCAGCTCCGCCCAGTACCCGTCGAACTGGCATCTCTCTGTGGCGCGTGCAGTAAGTATTGCGTATTATCTCATACAGGTGCATTCGCTGAATCCCGAAAAGGTGGCGGCGGTCGGCTTTGCCGAATACCAGCCTCTTGTTCCGAACGACAGCGACGTCCACAGGGCGCAGAACAGGCGCGTGGACATCGTCATTCTCGCCAACACCGTTCACAACCTCATTTCGGAACAGCAGAAGGCGCAGCAGCAGGACAAATCCGAATCAGGGAAGAAGGAGAACCCGCAATGAAATTTACAAATCGCCAGTTTGGAGAGCTTGAATTCGACGACGACCATGTCGTGATGTTTCCGGGAGGGCTCATCGGGTTTGAGCGGCACCGGAAGTTCCTCATCGTCGATGACGTGGACAGCGAGCCGTTCCGCTGGCTTGTATCCCTCGAGGACGGAGACCTCAGTTTCCCGCTTCTGGACCCCGGGATACTGCTCCCCGGGTATGGCGTCGACGCGGTGACGGGGGGGGGAAAGACCGTGTTCGTCGTCGCGTCCCTCCGTCCCGATGTCGGAGGTTCCACGGTGAACCTGAGGAGCCCCCTCGTGATCGACAATGCGACGCGGACAGCGCGCCAGGTCATCCTTGACGACGAGGGGCTCCCCCTGCAATTCCCGCTCGTGCCGCCGGCCGCCGCCGGGCCGGGAAGGTGACCCATGCTCATCCTGTCGAGGAAAATCGAAGAAGAGATACGGCTCGGCGAGAATATCACGATCAAAGTCCTCGCGATCCACAACGGTCAGGTCAAGATCGGGATTGAAGCGCCGCGGGATGTGCGGGTGATCCGCGGCGAACTGTACGCCGAAATCCAGCAGGCGAACCTCGATGCGTCCCATGCGGACCGTGACGTTGCCGCGAAAGCGGCGGCGGGCCTGGTGAAACCCGGCGGAAGGAAATAATGAGAGGAGCGGGGATTTAGACAATGTTTGTCATCATCGGTATCGCGGTCGTCCTCCTGGGCGTGCTGGGGGGGTTTGTATTCAACGGCGGGCCCCTCCTGGTGCTCATCCAGCCCGGAGAGTTCATGATCATCGGCGCGGCATGCGTCGGTTCACTTCTCGTGGGGACTCCGCTTGCCGTCCTGAAGCGGCTTATCGGGAGCATCGGGACGATCCTCAAGGGGGATCCGTACGGCAAGGAACAGTATATCAGCCTGCTGAAGACGATGTACGAGCTGTTCAACGTGGCGAAGCGCGACGGGCTCATAAGCATCGAAGCGCATATCACGGACCCCTCGAAGAGCGCGATATTCAAGAAGAATGAGTTCCTTCTCAAGAATCATCATGCGCTTGATTTTCTCTGCGACACGATGAAGCTCATACTCGGCGGGGGTGTCCCGGCGTTTGATCTCGAGGCGCTCCTGGAGGCGGACATCGATACGCATCACGACGAGGAAGCGGCGGTTCCCACGCTGATCCAGAGCCTGGGAGATGCGCTTCCGGGACTCGGCATCGTGGCGGCGGTTCTCGGCATCGTCATCACGATGCAGGCGATCGACGGCCCGCCGGCCGAAGTCGGCGAGAAGGTCGCCGCGGCCCTCGTCGGCACGTTCCTGGGAATACTCATGTCCTACGGATTCATACAGCCGCTGGCGGCGAATCTGGGTCTCCTGAACCAGAGGTCGTCGCGCTACTATGAGTGCATGAAGGCCGGCATTGTCGCGTATGCCAAGGGGAATGCTCCCGTCGTCGTCGTCGAATTTGCACGAAGGGTGATATTTGCGGCCGTGCGCCCCTCGTTCGATGAGGTGGAGAAGGCGGTCAAGACCGTGAAGGCGGGGTAAGGAAAGGGAAACACGATGGAAGAGCAGGGGAACGAAGCCCCGATACGGATTGTCAGAAAGAAAAAAGGGCACGCCGGCCACCACGGCGGTGCGTGGAAGGTGGCGTACGCGGATTTCGTGACGGCGATGATGGCGCTCTTTATCGTTCTCTGGATCGTCGGCCAGAGCAAGCAGGTCAAGGAATACATCGCGAACTACTTCAAGGACCCCGGGGCGGCGTTCGAGAACACGAAGGCGAGTCTGAACGGAGGAAAAATCGGGGCCGGAGAAGCCACGGCGGAGGAATTCCTGAAGAGGCAGGAAGCGAACCTGCAGGCGGTGGGGAAAGAGATCATGAAGGAGATCGCGGGGAAGCCCGGGCTTTCGGATCTCTCGAAGCAGATCAGGATCGAGGTCGTCAAGGAGGGCCTGCGCATCGAGCTCCTCGAAAGCCCCAACGCGGTCTTCTTCGACGTGGGGACGGCGAACATGCATGATGACACAAAGAAGCTTCTCGCGGTCATCGCGGCGGGTATCCGCGACCTGCCGAACCACCTGATCCTCGAAGGACACACCGACAGCAGGCGGTACTCTTCGGCCCTGGGCTATACCAATTTCGAGCTGAGCACCGACCGCGCGAACAGCGCCCGCCGCGTCCTCGTCGCCGAGGGGCTCCCGGAGGTGAGGTTCGACGAAGTCCGAGGGTACGCGGACACGATGCTCCGCAACGCCGCCGACCCGCTCGACGCCGCCAACAGGCGGATAAGCATCATACTCAAGTTTGAGGGGAAGAAGGATCATGAGTGAGAGGGTGCACATACTCATCGTGGATGACGAGGCGTCGACGCGCGAATTCATGGCCCGTCTCCTCGAGGCCGACACCGGGTATATCGTGAAAAGGGCGGAGACCGGTGAGGAAGCGATCGACGTCCTTGAAAAGTACCAGCCGTCGGTTGTCATTACCGACCTGTACATGCCCGGAATGGACGGTCTCGGCCTCTGCCGTCATATCCGCGGCAGGTCGGACATGAAGGGCACGATGGTGATGATGCTCTCGGCGGGAAATGACGTGAGCGAGCGCCTCAGGGCGTTCGAATCCGGCGCGGACGAATACGTGCTCAAGCCCGTCAACGGCGACGAGCTGGTCTCCAGGGTGCGAGCGCTTTTCCGCGTCAGGTCGCTCCGGGATGAGCTCGAACGCGATAACAGGGAGCTCGGGCGCCTGAACGCCGTCCTGAGCGGGAGCCTGTCGGCGGTCGTGACGCTTCTCGTTCACATCATCAGCTTCCGCGTGCCGGATGCGGGGACGCGGTCGGAACGGGCGGGCGCGATGGCCCGTTGGATGGGGGAGCGCCTGTCGGTGGACCCCCCAGTGCTGGGAATGCTCGAAATGGCCGCGCGCATACATGAAATAGGAAAGGGGATGCTCGCGGACGAGCTTCTCCGGAAACCCCACGCGCAGCTCACCGTGGAGGAGAGGGAGACGCTTGAGAAATTCCCGTTGTTCGGCGAGTCCATTGTGGGCGCGGTGCCGCAGCTCAAGGAAGCGGGGACCTACATCCGCCACCAGATGGAGAACTACGACGGCTCAGGCGGCCCGGACCGCCTGATGCGCGACAGGATACCGATGCCGTCGAGGATCCTCCGTGCGATCAACCTGATCGAGGAACTGAGCGCCGACCCTGCAGTTTCCCCGGAAGCGGTCGCCGAAGGAGTGCGTAAGGCGCAGGGGACCATCCTCTCTCCCCGTATCGGACAGCTTGCAGCGGAATATCTGACCGTGATCAACGATCCGCACTGGCTCGAAGGGAAGCGGCAGGTTCTGGTTCACGAAATGCAGGAAGGGATGGTGATCGCAAACGATCTCTGTACGTCAAACGGCGTGAAGCTCGTCGCTGCGGGGACGAAACTCTCGGCAACTCAGGTGGAGAGGATTCTGGCCCACAACTACAGCGATCCCATTCTCCACGGAATCTACATCACGACCTGATTCTCCCGCTCCCTGAACGGCATTCCTCAGAGTATCGGAAAGCTCGTGGTGGTTCTGCTTCCCTCTCTCGCCCTGGGGGAGGTTCTTGTCTGGGCCCCTCTCGGGAGCGATCTGGGCCTCTTCTCCGCCGGCGTCGAGAGGTAATCGATCCACAGGACAAGCTCTTCCAGCGGCGCACCCTTTCTGAGAAAGCCCTCGTACCGCGCGTCCTTCACGGCGTCAAGCGTATGCTGGTCGTCATATCCGGAGAGATACAGGATCGGCACCGTTGCGAATTCCGGCATCGCCCTCAGCGCTCTGCTCATCTTGATCCCGTCCATGATCGGCATGTAGACATCCGTAACGACGAGGTCCACGTGCGTTCCCCGGACCTTCTCCAGCGCTTCCTGTCCGTTCTCAGCCACGACGACGTCGCATCCCCTGCTCATGAGCACGGTCCGTATGAGAAGACGGTAGTCGAGTTCGTCATCAACGAGCAGTATGGTCATTGTCCTTCTCCCTCTGGTTCCTCTGTGTCGATCCGCGGCCGGCAGATGCAGCGATTCCCGCTGCCGGATGCAGCGACTCCCCGCCGTAAGATTTTTCGCATGATTCTCTTTCCGCAAAATGGACAAACGGAGTGCCAGAATCAGGGCCTCCCCCGGGGCTGATTGCGTGCGAACTGTGCCCACATGGGGAGGATCGGGAGCCGTCACCCAAGTGTGGAAGTGCAGATTCTACAAAAAGGAATCAGAACTCCACGTGCCCGCGGAGCGAGAAGACGTTCACGACGGGACCCCTGTCTTTGTTGTATCCGGGATTGATGACGACCTGGTCGTCGACCGTGAGCGTGAATGAAGGGAAGAGCGCGGCGCTGTAGTATGCCTCGGTGATCTGTTCCGGCGCGTAATTGAGGGCCCCGTCTCCGATGAGAAAACCGTAGCCCCCCGCGGCCAGATACTCCCGGTGGTCGGTCGAGAGCCCGTTGATGACCCAGGCGATCCCCGCATTGTCGTCTTTTCTCCCCCACGCGTCGCCCCGCGTCGTGACCCCCGCGTGGAATGACCTGTCGATTTCCGTAAATGCCCAGGTTTCCGTGTGACCGTCGTTCCAGCTCAGCCTTGCGAAGAGCCCCGACACGCTTCCGAGGTCCTGTTCGACGGATACGACAAATCCGTATTTGGATGAATAGCTGTTCGTCCGGTCGATATCCGGCCGTTCCCCCGCGAGAAGGCCTTCATTGATCGCTCCCCTGTAATTCCCCATGTCGGCGTGATTGAGGAATACTGTTGCGTGCAGCTTTCCCCCGAGAGCCCCGATCGCGTACGGTTTCACCACCTCCAGGTTGAGGCTGAACGCCCTGCCGATGTCGTGATCGAAGTACGGTCCGTTCGCATACGTCGGGACCATCACCGCGCCGAAGTTGAAAGTCCACGACGGAATGTGCAGCTCCGTGAGTATTCCCCAGTCGTATCCCCGCGTGTCGGCGGCGTAGTCCCATGCCGCGCCCGACCAGAGGGCCCAGTTCATGAACTGCGTCCGCGCGTCGTGCGAGTACTTGTTGTCGTCAAACACGTCCGTCAGGCTGAACTTGCCGACAGTGAGAGTCACCCTGCTCTTCGGGATGCGTCCCGCGATCTGATTCTGATCCGGATCGACGTTCTCCGTCTCGTCGCCGAGCGCAAAGCGCTGGCGGATGAAAAGCCGCGCGATGAACACCCTCGGCGCGGGATTGTCCACCCGGTACATCTCGCCGTTCGGGAATCCCGCGATTCCCGTCGTGGAACTGAATCCGTTCCCGCCGACCATCTCCGGATCGGCGTACAACTCGCTTCCCTCCCACAGTCTGCTCCCGAGAAAGAGTGTCGACGTGACCGACATGAGATTCTCCGCGGTCGGGAGGAGACTGTTGCGGCCCGTGTACTTCGCGCTGAACGAGGGGTGCGATTGTTGTATCGCGGTGAGCTGAAAGTGATGGCTCCACGTCTCGACGGAATCCTGTGCGTCCGCCCTCAGTGGGAAAGGGAGGATCGCCAGGAGCACAAGGGCCGATTTTGTCACGCGTTACCTGTTTAATTGAAGGATACTGAATATGGGATGGAGTCTGCTCAGATTCAATGCTTTTCCCGCGTCTGGAGAGAATTTACAATTCCTTCACACGTTCAGGGGGGTTGTCACATGGAGCGATTTCTTGACTGAATGTGTTTAATTCGGTAAGGTTGTGGTGTCCGGCGTTCATGACGTAGCCAAAACTCTGAGGGGGAACATGAAGGCTGTCTTCCTGCTGGGTGCGTTCGCTCTTGCTGCCGTCTCCCTCTTTGCTCAGAGCGGAGCGGCACCTGCGTCATCTGAGCTTGTTGCTGTTCCGCCTGAGCTTTCGGGGAAGATCGAGAGCGGCCGGCTCATTGAAGTCGTGAGCCGGAAAATGGCCGGCGTGAGGAGCGGGCTTATGAAGGCCGCAGACGCCGGGACGTCGGTCCTTCTCTACTTCAGTGAGCGCCCTTCGGGTGATAAGCTTGCCGCTCTCGAGGGCCTCGGAGTCCGTTGTTACTGGGAGACATGGACGCCGCCGCTCGAGGGGCATCCCCTCGGTTTTGTTGTGGCGACGATGCCCGCCGGCAACTTTCTTAGCGCACTCGGTCTCGATTTTGTCGTAAGAATGGGAACGGCGGAGATGCGTCATCTCCCCCGCAACAATGCGGCCGCAAAAAGCATACGAGCTGACTCGGCATGGTTGAAAGGATGGACCGGGTCGGGAGTCAAGGTGGCAATACTCGATTCCGGTCTTGACACGGACCCCGCGAACCCTGACCTCCCGGCGTCGATTCAGGTCAGGGATTACTCCAACTTCCCTAACTCAATCGGGAATACAGTTCTCAATAAGGTCACGGGGCACGGCACGCATGTCACGGGGATTGCGCTGGGAAGGGGAGCACTTTCATCGGCCAATTCATTGAACGGCGGGGGATCATTCAAAGGAATGGCCCCCTCGGCAAGCCTCGTGTTCCTCAAAATCGGCAACGATACGGATGCAAGCAGCAGTCATGCCGCCGATGTCGCGGCCATGCATGCCGCCGTTGATACGTTCCAGGCGAACGTCCTTTCCATGAGCTACGGCGGATGGGACGTCTACCATGACGGGTCCGACGGGGAAGACCAGGTGGTGGACTGGGTCTACAGCAGGGGCGTCCCGTTCTTTATTGCGGCCGGGAATGACGCCGACGGGAACGACCATTTTTCGGGGACAGTCGGAGCGCACGACTCCACCGCGCCGATCGCAATCTCTGTCTCCAGCGCGTCGGCGAACAGCACGAAACTCAGGTTCAACCTTGTCTGGCGTTCCACCGCCGACAGCCCCGCCACGGCGATGGATCTGCACTACCTCACGAATTCGCTGCAGATCGTTCCAGTCACGATATTCCAGCAGACATCGAGCTCCCGCGGCACGAATTCAGAGTATTCCGAGTCCGTGGACTATGTCCCCTCCGGGAGCAGCAGCTATTACCTCAGGGTCGTGAACAAATCCGCGCGCCCTCTTTTTTTTCATATATACGAAGATTGGGGTGACGGGACGGTTACATTCAACGCCGGGGATCCCAATTATACAATAACCCAGCCTGCGAGCGCCGATCATGCATTCGCCATGGGCGCCTATATATCCAGGAATCTCTGGACAGCCTACGACGGGGTGACATATGATTCCTATGAGGGTCAGCCCGGCGCGATCACGACATTCTCGAGCAGGGGACCACGCGTCGACGGGCACTTGAAACCGGACATTGCCGCGCCCGGAAGCATACTGATTTCCATCCGCGACCGCCATATTTACACGATCCCCGGTAACCTCTGGGTATCCAGCATCGGTGCTTCTCCCGACAGCGCGTACTACCTGATGCAGGGGACAAGCATGGCAACTCCCGTGGGTGCGGGGGCGGCGGCATTAATCCTGGGCAGAACCCCGTCGCTCACCCCGCAACAGGTCTACAGCGCAATGAGTGCGGGCGCCATCACCGACGGCTTCACAGGAGGAGTGCCGAACACGACATGGGGAGCCGGGAAACTCAATGTCTACGCAGCGATTTCCATATCGAGCGGCGTCGATCTCAGGCCCGGCGTCCCCCTTGCATTTGAGCTCGATCAGAACTATCCGAACCCTTTCAACCCGTCGACCGTCATTCAATATGTGATTCCTCAGAGTGCGTACGTGACGCTCGAGGTGTTCGATCTCCTGGGGCGGTCCGTGCGCACGCTTGTAAGCGGTGAGCAGGGGTTCGGTCCGCACAGCATTCGCTTCGATGGGACGGGTCTTGCCAGCGGCGTCTACTTCTACAGGCTGAAGGCGGGGAGTCTGATGCAGACGAAAAAACTGATGGTTCTCCGTTAGCCGTCGGCGGATGCACACACGCGTCTTATGGTCAACTCTGGATACCCGGCATGAAACTCAGGTTCTTCCTCTCTCTGGCGCTCATGGCGCTCTCGTCTCCCGGCGTACTCGCACAGGGATCTCACGACGGCAACTGGTGGACGGGATTGTCCCACGGCTCGAAGCTGGGTGTGATCACCGGTTTCCTCGACGGGATGGCCCTCGGTCATAATCTCTCCCTCATGGGTGCGGGCAGCAGCACCGACCCGGGATGCCGTACGACGATCGCGCAGTCATACAGCTCCGTGCGGATCATGTATTTTCGGAATGTGGGGGCCGGTGACATCGTTGCCGCCCTCGATGACATCTACACCGACAGCGAGAACGGTACGATAATCATCGGCAGGGCGGTATGGATTGCCGTCAACCGGCTGGCGGGGACGAATGAGGACGACATTCAGAAGTTGATTCTCCAGAGCAGGGATTTGAACTACTGATATATGCCTTTCCCCGCCAATGCTTCGCAGCGACGCCACACCAGGCTCTGTTCGCCCGGAGCGCCACGACACCGGCTGAGACCAGCGTAAGACCTGCGGCGAGAAGAAAACTGTAGAAATCTACTGTCTCCGGCGCCATGATCTCCCTGAAGTGCGCATCCCGGAGAATCACGACGAATGCCTGGGCAGCGGAAGCCGCGGTTACAGCCCCCGTTGAAATGCATACAAACGCTCCGAATCTCTGAATCTTCGGCTTTGACCGGGGGAGCACGATGCCCCGTATGGCGCATTCCAGCGCCATCTCTGACCTGTGCCTCCTGGACTGCCTCCCGAGTGCGATCGAAACTCCCACCGACGAGAAGTATATCAGGAACACCAGGGATGTCATCGTCCTCTCCTTTCTCTGTCATTCCCCGCTGGCAATGTGTTTCATCGCCGCTTTGTGTGACGCCTCGCGTCGCCTGTATTCAATGATGCCGTATGAAACGATGAGCAGGCTGATGGCGATTGAGCTGTAGTCCATTGGCAGTTTCCCCCCTCTGCACTGTTAGACTCGTCACGGGCCCGGTTTCTTACATCATGTAAGAAATTCACGCTCTTTCCGGTCTAACAATGTGAAAGCCAGGTTTCCCTATGACTCCCGCCCGGGGGGAACGCCCATCGGAAGTGAGTTTTCGATCAATGGCGAAGGAATTTGCCCCACGCCTGTATCGCCACGCCTACCGTTCGCTCGGTGACTCCCATTTGGCGGCCGAGGCGGTTCAGGAGACCCTGGTGCGTGTCCACCGGTCGCTGCCGGATTTCCGCGGTGAGTGTGCTCTGGGAACCTGGATATACAGGATTGCCGTGAACACGATTACGAGTTACAGGCGCCGGCGGCATAACCATTCCATCTCCTTTGTCGGGACGGGCGACATACAGTACATCATCGACGAGGAGGGGGATCTTGAAGAGGCATTCGACCGGAAGCTTGAATGCGAACGGCTTGCCCGGTGCATTGCGAAGCTTTCACCCCGGGAATCGGCTGCGATCACACTCTTCTACATGGACGGGTACGGATACAAGGAGATCGCATCAATTCTCGAGACTTCGGTCGATTGCGTGGGACTCCTTCTGCACAGGGGGAGGGAGCATCTCCGCGTCCTCCTTGCGGGAACGAGAGAAAGGGGCGAGATATGAAATGCGAAGAGTACCGGAGAATATGCAACCGCCGGCTGGACGAAAGGAACAGGTCTCCTCTCGCGGCTGAAGCGGAACTCCATGTGCGGGACTGCCCCCGGTGCAATGCCTATGCGCGTGCGATGTTTCAGATTGACGCCGGCCTGCGGAGTCTGCCTGAAGTTCAGGTTCCGGAGGAAGTACTCGCATCGGCCTTGAGTGAGGGGGGGCGGTGTGTCGGACCCGGAAGGGAATTGCTGAACCGGGTGGGCAGGGGAGTTGCGGCCGGGTTCCCCCCCGCGATCGCATGGTCTCTCGGCGGGCTCCTTCATTCTCCCTCCGATACCGCGATGCAGTTTCTCCTTGTTTCAGCGGCGGTTGCGCTCTTCGCTCTGACCGCGCTCCGCCCGAGGCTCTCAGCCTGAATGGTGTCCGGGCCACGTTCCGGGGATCCGCCCCCGCAGTGGCAATATCACGTGTATGTGCAACGGTGCGCTTCGTCCGCAAACGCCTCCAGGAGGTGCAGATCCGCCTCAAAGAAATGGTCCGAAGGGGAAAGTATGTACCCGCCGTCCCGCCCCGCTTCCTCAAAGCAGCGGCGCACCGCGCCGCGCGTTTCTTCCGGCGTGCAGCCTCTGAAGAAGTGGAACTGGTCGAACCCTCCGATCATCGTCACTTTCCCGCCGATCCTTTTCTTCGCCTCGGCCAGTCTTGTATCGCCTCCCATTGAGGACGGGGTGAATGTCTCCATCGCGTCGGGCTTCATTTCCGCGAGACGTTCGAGGAACGGCATCATGCCGCCGCATGTATGATAGACAACGCGCTGCCCCGCATCGTGGGCGAGCGCGATAAGAGGGGCGTCATACGGCGCGACAAACGCGTCAAATATCTTGGGTGAAATCACCGTCGAGGAAGCGTCTCCACCCCCGTTCTCGATGATATCGAAATTCGCCCCCTTCATCGACCTGATGAACGCCGCCTTCCTCCCCCGGAGTATCGCAAGGAACGCGTGGACCCACTCCGGATCGTCGTATGTCGCCATGATCAGCTCCTCGATCCCGTAGAGCACGGACGCGTCCTGCCAGCACCCCGGCTGGCCGTACACCTCGAACGACGGAAAGAATCCCCTGATCATTCCCCGCTCTCCGTACGCCTCCGCCACGGCGTTCACCCCGGCCACGTCGCAAAGGGGGACCGTCATGAATTCGGCAATCACGTCTATGTCGCTTTTTTCCTTCACGAGGCGTTCGACGACCCACGACGTGTGTTCGTTGCTCTGGAGCGTTGTCGTGAGCGTCTTCTTCGGCGTGACGAACCTGTAGCGGAGCGTCTCGTATTTCTGGCCCGGAACTGTTTCGGAGAGTATCCGCCACCTGTCGGAGACCACCCGGCGCGGTTCCAGATATCCCGGGACGTGAAGGGGGTCGAAGTACTCGCCGCGGGATTCATCCGCCTTCGATGAAGGGACCCAGCGGATCGGGTCGAGCCCGAACCGGTCGAAGAACTCGTCGTTTCCCGCCCCTCCCATGAAATTTCTGAGAAACGAGGGCATCACGTGATGCGTCGTGACAGGGAGCCTGTCGGGGATTTCCCGCGTCAGTGTCGTGACAAATCGTTGTTTCGGCGTCATGATGCCTCGTGAGTGGAAAACTCTTAAGATGAATATAGTAAAACCTTTTCAGAGGAAAAATTGCAGATGAAAGAAAATCGCAATATGTTGCACCATCCGATTCCGGAATGATAATGCCGGTCATCCCGTACCCGGAGCTCTCAAAGCCCCGGGAGGTGATGATCCACCGGTTCCATATCGATACGTACCCGGTCGCGAACGGCGGATTCAAAAGGTTCATGAACGCCTCCCGGTACGTCAGGGATGCACACGAAACCGAAAACGAGATTACAATGACCCCACTCCGGTACGGCGCCCTTCTCATTCTGATTCTCTCCGCTTCCGTCCTCAGGTCGCAGACAGGGCTCGACAACATCCTTTCTCCTTCGCGGCTCCCGTACCTGAAGACAAGCCGGCTCATACAGGTCTCGAGCAATGACACGACCGGCGGGAACAGTGATTTCATCTCCGTCCGCGCGGGGGCGACCGCGCGCCTGGCGGAGCTTCAGGGACCCGGCGTCGTCACGATGATCTGGATGACGATCGCCTCCTCCGACCCGTATTTCCTCAGGCGCATACTTCTTCGAATGTACTGGGACGGAGAGGAGTCGCCGTCCGTGGAGGTCCCCGTCGGGGACTTCTTCGGGACCGGGTTCATGTACAAACCCTATGCAACGCCGTATGTCGGGATGTCGAGCGGCGGATATTATTCCTATTTCCCGATGCCGTTTAACCGAACGGCGCGGATCGAGATCGTCAACGAGACGGGGCGTCAGATCAGCGCGTTCTATTATCACATCGATTACCAGAAGCTGAACGAGCCGCTCGAAAGCACCGTCGCGCAGTTCCACGCCTCCTGGCGCCGCGAGATCCGGACCGTCCGCGGCCGCCCTTTTACGATACTGGCGGCCGAAGGCGAGGGGCACCTGGTCGGCGTCAACCTGAGCATGCAGAGTTACGACGGCGGCCTCTCGTTCCTGGAAGGGGATGAGATGATATTTGTGGACGGGGAGAAAACCGCCTCCATCAGGGGGACCGGAACGGAGGACTATTTCAACAGCGGCTGGTACTTCAATGCGGGGGAGTTCGCCGCCCCGTACCACGGGCTGATACTGAAAGACGACTCGCTGGGCCGGATCGCGGCGTACCGCTTCCACATCCTTGACGCCATTCCGTTCAGGAAGTCCATACTCGCAACGATTGAACACGGAGATCAGAATACGGAAGTCGCAGACTACAGCGCAACCGCCTACTGGTACCAGAAGGAGCCGCACCGCCCGTTCGAAAAGATGATGCCGGCGCCCCTCCGTATCCCGCTCCGTGTCCAGGTCCCCGGCGGCGCCGTCGAAGCCGAGTCGCTTGCGCCGCGGGAGACCGCCCTCCCGTTCGCTGTCGAAGACATGTCCGCATTCGGCGCTGACTGGAGCGGGCTCAAACAGCTCCGCGTTGACGGGAGGAAGGAGAAGGAGAGTTTCACGCTGGCGGTTCCCGCGGGAGGGGAACGGTACGACGTGGACGTCTATTTCACGAAAGGCCCGGCGTATGGGGACGTCGCGGTGTTCCACGAGGGGCGCGCGGTCTGTTCATTCAGTGCCTACGACAGGTCTGTCGTTCCCGGAGGGAAGGTCTCTCTGACGGACATCGCCGCGGCCGGGGGGGAGATCCCCCTGCAATTCGTCATCACAGGGAAAAATCCCCGTTCGTCCGGGTATGAAGTCGGCCTGGACGCGTTTGCGGTGCGCCCCCGGAGGGAGTATATCCCGGCCTGGTCGCTTATCGGGCCCTTCCCGAACCCGAGGGACTCGGCGATGAACAGGCTCGGGCTCGACATCGTCTATCCCCCGGAGCGGGAGCCCGGCATGGCAAATACGTACACCGGTGCGGAAGGGCAGGAGGTCCGATGGCATGTGGAGGCGACCCCCGGATCCGGGAGCGTCGATCTCCTGACGTTCGAACCGAACGAGCTTGTGGTGGTCTATGCGTTGACGTTTGTCTATTCCCCGCTGAACCAGACTCTCCCTCTTCTCCTGGGGAGCGATGACGGCAACAAGGTGTTCCTCAACGGGAAGGAGATCCACAGGATCCTCACGATACGGGGCTCTTCGCCTGACCAGGAGAGCATCCCCCTCCCTCTTGTAAAGGGGTGGAACCGGCTCCTTCTCAAGATCGAGAACAATTTCGGGGGGTACAATTTCTATGCGCGCATTCCCGACCCGGCGCGGTCGCTCAAATTCAACCCGATAAAACCGGAATAATATGCAGCGGAAAAAATCTGAGCTCGATCTTTCACTCCATCCTCACAGGCGGTTCAACCCTCTCACCGGAGAGTGGATCCTCGTGTCTCCCCACCGGACGCAGAGGCCCTGGCAGGGGAAGGTGGAGGACGTCCCCGCTGAAACGAAGCCGGAGTACGACCCCGCCTGCTATCTTTGCCCGGGCAATGCGCGCGCGGGTGATGCGCGAAACCCGCCGTACACCTCGACGTTCGTTTTCGACAACGATTTCGGATCGCTCCTCCCGTCGACCCCGCGGGGAAGATACACGCGGGGGAGCCTGATCCTCGCCGAAGGGGAGGCCGGCGTCAGCCGCGTAGTATGCTTTTCCCCCCGTCACGACCGCACGCTCGCAGAGATGGACCGGGAGGAGACAAGGAACGTTGTTGATGTGCTCGCCGAGGAATACCGATCGCTCGGGAGCCTCCCATACATACGGCATGTCCAGATATTCGAGAACAAGGGAGCGATGATGGGGTGCAGCAATCCTCATCCTCACTGCCAGATCTGGGCGGAGCGGACTGTCCCTGTCGAACCTGCGAAGGAGGCGCGCCGGATGCTCGCCTACCGCCGCGCCCGGGGCCGTTGCCTCCTGTGCGATTACGTCTCGCTCGAGCTGAAGCTCGCCGAGAGGATCGTGTGCGTGAACGAGGGTTTTGCGGTGATCGTCCCGTTCTGGGCGGTCTGGCCCTTCGAGACGATCGTTGTGAGCCGGCGCCATTACGGGAGCCTCACAGGAATGCGCGAGGAGGAGCGCGATGAGTTCGCGGATATCATCCGCCGCATCGCCGTCCGGTATGACAACCTCTTCCGGATCTCGTTTCCGTACTCCTCCGGCATACACCAGTCCCCGACGGACGGGAAAAAACATCCTGAGTCGCATTTCCACATGCATTTTTTCCCGCCGCTCCTCCGTTCGGCGACAGTCAGGAAATTCATGGTGGGGTACGAGATGCTTGCCAACCCGCAGCGCGATATCACAGCCGAGTCCGCCGCGGCGCGTCTCCGGGACATTTCCGAAGTCCATTACCGGCGCTGCCCCGCGTCGGAATGATGCCGACAATACACCCGGGAGGAAATACCTGATGCCGGTGGTACTGAATCGCTGCCTGTCAGTTCCTGCCTCGCTCCTCTGCCTCCTCCTCCTTCCCGCGCCCCCTGCGGGCGCCGCGAGGGGCGGCGCGCGCGTTGTCGATCAACTCCCTCCCCTCGGAGCGGAGGGGCTTTATCCCGGGAACCGTCCTCCCCTCCGTTCCGTCCCTCTTGTGAAGCTCCCACTCGGCGACGTCCGTGCCGGGGGGTGGCTCCTCGGGCAGCTCGAGCGGATGCGCGACGGATTCTCCGGGCATCTTACCGAGATAAGCAGTTGGTGCAAAATGGACGGGAATGCGTGGGTGGGGAAGGGGAGGGAAAACGGCTGGGAGGAGGTCCCGTACTGGCTCCGTGGATTCATCGATCTCGGATACCTTCTGGACGACGAGAGGATCATCGGCGAATCCCGCCGGTGGACGGATGGCGTGCTCTCAACCCAGGACTCAACGGGATATTTCGGGCCGGCGGCGAACAGGACGGCGCCGGATATCTGGCCCAACATGCTCATGCTCTCCGTCCTCCGCTCGCGGTATGAGGTGACGGGAGACAAACGGATTCTCCCGTTCATGCTTGCATATGCCCGCTGGCTCATGACAGTGCCGCTGGATCGCTTCCTCCCCGGTAGCTGGCAGAAATGGCGGGGAGGGGACAACCTCGACCACATCTACTGGCTCTACAACCATACCGGTGACCCGATGCTTCTGGACCTGGCCCGTGTGAACCACGAGCGGACGGCGGACTGGACCGGGGGCATTCCCACGTGGCACGGCGTCAATCTCTGCCAGGGTTTTCGGGAGCCGGCGGAATACTACCAGCAGACGGGAGATACCCGCTATCTTCGCGCGACTGTGAGGAACTACGATTCGATCATGTCCGCGTACGGCCGGGTCCCCGGCGGGATGTTCGGAGCTGACGAGAACGCGCGTCCCGGCTACGCCGGACCCCGGCAGGCGGCGGAGACATGTTCCATGGTGGAGTTCATGCACTCGGACGAGATGCTTGTCGCCATCACAGGCGATCCGGTCTGGGCCGACCGCTGCGAGGATGTCGCATTCAATTCTCTCCCTGCGTCGATGACGCCGGACCTGGAGGGGCTCCATTATCTCACCGCGCCCAACATGATACAGTGCGACCGCGCCGACAAATCGCCGATGATTGAGAACGACGGGAGGATGCTCTACTTCGATCCGTGGTACCACCGCTGCTGCCAGCACAACGTGGCGTTCGGCTGGCCGTATTTTACTGAGCACCTCTGGATGGCGGCGGCGGGGAACGGGCTTGCCGCCGTTCTGTACGCTCCCTCGAAGGTCACCGCGCGGGCCGGGAACGGCGCGAATGTCACGATCACGGAGGAGACCGGATATCCGTTCGCCGGCACGATCGACATCACGATCGCGCCGGAAAGGGAAACGGCGTTCCCGCTCTCGCTCCGCATCCCAGGCTGGTGCGCTCATGCGCGCGTTCTTGTCAACGGCGCCGACGCCGGCGTCGCGCCCGGCCCCGGGACGTGGGTCATACTCGACCGGCCGTGGAAAAGGGGCGATGTTGTGCATCTGGATCTCCCGCAGGAGATCGGCGTCAAGGTATGGAAGGGGAACGGGAATACGGTCTCTGTAATCAGGGGTCCTCTCACCTACGCGCTGAAAATCGGGGAGCGCTGGGAGAGGAGCGGGGGGACGGACGCATGGCCCGCGTTCGAAGTCTTCCCTGCCACGGCGTGGAACTACGGGCTTCGTATGGACCCGGCAAATCCCGGTCGGTCGCTGGAGATCGTCAGGAAGGAGGGACCGCTGGATTCCCAGCCTTTCGCGCCGGGAAGCGCCCCCCTTGAGCTGCGCGTCAGCGCCGCCCGGATCCCGGCGTGGAAACAGGAATCAAACGGATTGATCGGCCAGATTCCCGGGAGCCCGCTTCGCATGGATGCCCCGGTCGAAACGGTGACGCTGATACCGATGGGATGCGAGCGTCTCCGCGTCTCGGTGTTCCCCACGCTCATCCGGTGAAAGCGACCGGTTTGACCCCCGGTCAGAACGCCGTCCTCATCCTGAGGCCGAACGTCCCGTTGGAGGAAACGGCTCCCGTCGCGGCCGTCTCGAGCCGGTCGGCTTCATACCATCCGTCGATCCAGATCTGGTAGACCGGCTCGAACGTCGCCAGGAGCTGGAGGCTCCGGGTCTTCACAAGGTTGCCCCCGAGGAATGTGGCGGCAAGAGGGTCTTCCGTCCGGTGTCCCTGTTCGACGTTCCCGCCGGCGTTCATCAGGAGATTCCCCCCCGCGTCATAGACATTGTCGCCGTGTCTCTCGTAGAAAAACCTGAGCGAAAGCGTCAGCCGCTCAGCAGGAAACAGATCCCCCCGTATAAACCACGAATCCGAGTTCGGCCCGATGCGCGGCCCGATGACCGCGCCGTTGCTCGTGTACGTGTCCTCGATGGAATAATCGTGCGAGAAAACGAACGGCTGGACGCGCGTCCACTCGACAATGAGGCTTGAGTTCCGGATCATGAGAGGATCGGTCAGATATACGCCGATCTGGTATGCGTTCTTGTTATAGTACCTGTTCTTGAAGAAGTCGCCGAAGTGAAGGTCATCGAAGAGTACTGTGCCGGCGAGCTCGAGCCCCGGCGTGAAATGCGTCCTCAGGTCCATCGACCAGAGACCGTTATCCCTGTCACCGCGGGCCCGTGCGGCCGACTCCAGGAGCATCATGGGGGCGAGGTAGGCCAGATCGGGGGACCTGTTGCTGTATATGACCATGTCCTGGAATCCGACGTCGAGGAGATGCGGGAACGAGAATTCCAACCTGTGGGCTGCGATGTACTTGTCCGCGATGGACGGGCCCTTCAGCTTTGCGGCGGAGTCCGCGGACACAAAATCGGTCCACGGGCGCGGCAATCCGAGAAGCCAGCCGTGTATGAACGTGAACCGGAGAAATTTGTAGTGAAAATCCGCGCGTATGAACGGGAATGGAGCGATATTATCCGATATGATCATCTTCTGATCGTATCCGGTCCCCCACAGGACCCGCTGTGTCCCCACCTGTGCCGACACGAGGCCGCCGTCGTACCGCACTACCCCTTCCGCCTGGTCGAAATTCTGTATGTTGGTCTGCCCGAGTGTCTGAATCTGGGAGATTGCCGGATCGCGTGCCAGAAGTTCCCGGCTCCCCCGGAACGCGGCGTTGACCGCCTGGAACGAGTACCCCAGGCGATTGTAGATCGTCCCCCGCGCGCTCGCACCCCCCTGGATGAACTCCGCGTGAGCGTTCCCGAGCGCGTCGCCCGAGATCCTCCTGGCGTCGAACGTCAGGAGCCCGTTCACGAAGAACGTAAGGTTGGTGTCCCGGTAGGCATACAGGTATTTCTGCCCGTCCGCAAAGAACCTGGCGGATCCGCTCGTCATCCCTTCGGAGGACGTAGCGATGAGCGAGTTCGTCCCCTCCGTGATTCCGCTCGCCTCGTACCGGAATTCGTCGAGGTACCGCCGGAGCCAATCGTTTTCCGACGCCGTGAGCCTGTCAGTACTCTTCCCGACGGTGACGAGGTACTCGCCGATTTCGCGCCGGGAGAGCGGGAGGACCACGTCGCTGTAGGAGTCGAGTATACCCCGCACCTCCATCCGTTTCAGAAACACGTACACCGGGTCGGTCGCTGGGACGTTTTCGGCCTGTCCGAACATGAGCGGAGGAACGGCCAGCAGCAGCGCTGCCGCAAAGATGAGATTTCTGTGAGTCATGAGGTGAACCCTGTGTGAATTCGTCCATCCCGAAACAGTCCGAATATACGGATTTTCGGCGGGGGATTCATCGTTTGGCACACTCCATTATCTGTATTGATTCTCAACTCATTCCCGCCTACATTTCCACTGTACTCCGTCCGCGGGTTCGCGCCATTTCCTTCGACGTCACATTTCGCCCCATGCGATCAATCAAATTGAACGTCCGTCTCCTGGTGGCTGTCCAGGCCCTTTCACTCTCACTTGCTCTCGCCCTCCCCGACAGCCTCCAGGTCCTCCTCACCAGGGCCCCCGGCTACGGCCCGTTCAGTCCTGTGATCCGGCTCAGTTACCCCGGGGAAAACGCCGGCCCGTGGGAGCGCGCCGTCGCAGAAGTCCGTGGAATCCCCGTGGACATACACGGTTTCAGCATCCGGTACATGAATCTCCAGATGGGTCAGTACGTCTTCCAGTCATACAGGAACGGCCTCGTCGATCCGGCTGTTGCACTCGATCTGATCAGACGCAATGGCTACGACACGACCAGGCTCATCCCGAAGGAAATTGGGCAGGATATCCCGATCGTCGCGGGAATCGACGGGCAGGGGAACTTCGTGTACATTATTGACACGCAGAATGATCACAGTTTCTGGGGGAAAGACCGGATCGTCATCCCCCCGTTCCGCCCCGGGGATTTCACCCCTGCGCAGATGGACAGCCTGAACGCCCTGATCGAGAGGCCGCTCGCGGAGTATGATTTCTTTGACGGGAAAAAGGTGCGTGAAGGGGAGGTCGCGGTGCGTCTCCTTCCCTATGTCAACGTCCCGCCGGAACGCGCGGAGGAGATGCGGGGGAAGATCGTGTTCGGCATCGGCACGTGTGAGTACCGCAGGGGGGTGTTCACTGTCGGTGATCGGAAGTACGTGTGCGCGTTGTCCAACGGATTTCAATCGGGCGTATACGGAGGAAGGGGGGACGAAGAGGCCTTTTTTCCCGCAGAGGATAGCAGCGACGTCACGCCGGCATCGTGCCTCAGGTACCATCAGGGCGACATGGTGGATATAGCGGATGAAGCGTTTCGCATCTCGCACGTTACGGTCGACGGGAGTTCTCTGACGCTCCGCCGGGAGAAGGCCGCCCCCGCAGGAGGTGGGATCGCCGTCGGTTCCACGGCAAGGGGATTCGAGGGCCGGACGCTCACGGGAGAGAACGTGAGTCTGCGTCAATTCAGGGGGAAGTACGTCCTCCTCAATTTCTGGTATCCGGGATCTCATCTCTGCCGGGAGGGAATTCCGTACCTGAACGACATTCACGCCGCGTACGGAAAAGCGAAGATCCAGGTTCTGGGGATGGCCCTTCCTGTCGGTCCCCCTCTTCAGTCGTTTGCCGCGGAAAACGGGATCAGATGGCCGCAGGTTCTTCTGGCGGACACGTCGGGCGTGGTGCGGGACTACGCCGTGGGAGGGTACCCCGCGACGTTTCTGATCGACCCGGGCGGAATGATCGTTTCAAACCTGAGGCTCTCCGGCGCGGATGCCTACCGTACAGTCGCCGCGGCGCTCGGCGACACCGCATCCATGATGTCGTTCATTGCCGGGGGGAACCAGAAATTCCGGTTTGCCGGAGAGATGAGGGGAAGCGTAGAGGTCGAAGGGGATTTCTCGGGCTGGCGGCGGCTTCCTCTTTACTGGAGCGGTTCGGAATTCGTCCGCGGCGTCACGCTCTCCCCCGGTCGCTATCACTACCGGTTCATCGTTGACGGGTCGCCTGTTCTCGATCCCTCAAACCCTGAGACGGAAGATGCTCCTCCGGGAAAGGCGGCGAACGTTCTCACTCTCCGGTAGCGCGCGATGGTTCGCTTCCCGGCATTCATCGGCGTTTCGCTTCTCATCGCTCAATCAGGATGCACACGGAACGACACCCCCCTTGGTCCTGGCACGCTGATCCCCCCCTCATTTGCGTTTGTCCCGGGTCAAACCATCTCGTACACGCGCCGGAATTTCGACGCCAACCACAACCCGGTCTCCATGTTTCAGCATGAGGTGACCGTCCTTGCATATTCCGGGAACGGTCCTCTCCCCGTCGGTACGCCCGGCCCCGTTGCCACGGTATGCGTGACGACATCGGAAGGCTCGGCTGTGCGGCTCGACACGGTGCTGATTGCGGCGGGAAAGGGAGGGATGGAGATCTTTGATCTCGAGTCGCAGAGATCCGGGCGCGTTCCGCTGCTTCCTCTCTGGAGCACGCTCATTGATCTGAGCATGAACCCGGCGCCGGATACGGTTCTGTCATACGATTCGACGTTTACCGTCGCGCTGGCTTCGGGGCACCTGCTCCGGGACAGGGTCATGCGCAGCGTGGTGACGCGATATGCGGGGGAAGACCGGATCCATGCCCTCGGAGCGCCTATCATCAACTGTTTCGTCTACACGCGGACGGTGTACGGTGCGGAAACCGTCGACACGGCGGGAGTTCTCCTCTTCCAGGGGCCCGTCATGTCGTTTCTCGATTCCCTCTGGTTCGCGGACGGCATCGGGCCCGTTCTGTGGACCTCGAGGGGGAGCGCATTTGAAACTGATTCGCTCGGCCTCCCGTTCTCGTCGTCGGCGCTTCAGGCCGTCTGCACCGATGCGTCATTCGACTCGTACGAAGTCCACTACGCCCGGGTGAACGGGAACGATCTCCTCGTTCTCAGGGTACCCCTCTACGAAATCCCCCCGCTCCTCTACACGGTTACTGAGGCGTTTGCGAAGAATTTTTGAGTGCCCGCTGCGCGGTCCCGCTCCGGACGAGCTTCTCACCGCGGCCGGCTCCTGCGGAATTCCCGATGTGAGAACCTCCGATCCCCGTTCGGTGACAGGCTCGTCGTCCTTGATCCGGACTCCGATGCCGCGGCATTGCACGGCGAACGCCGTATCCGTATCCGCAAACGCGGCGAGCCGGGACCTGCGCGATGCGTACTCTGCGGGGGAGATGCCGCACCGCGCGTCGAACGTCAGGAGCGTGAGAAGAACAGTCAGAATCACGCGCGGGGTGAGTCGCCTCGGCTCAGTCCTTCAGGAGTATCCTGTGCGACGAGACCGACGTCGAGCTCGGGATCGTCAAGTTCTGGGCACCGGTGAGCGCAACGGTCGATTCCACGTCGTACTTGGAATCCTCCCATACCGTCAGGCCGGTCTTGACAGCCTGGAAATACGTTCCCGATGTGGTTCCCGATCCCTCGACGAAGAAGTCCATCCCGTTCATCGTTCCTTTCCCCTTGACCGTCATTTTCCCGGTGTAGGAGATCTTCAGGCAATCGACCCCGAGTCTATTTTCCCGGGAGAGAAGAGTAAAGTCCCCCGTGGAGAGCGTGACCATCCTCCCGCCCATCGCATCGTTCGTGTCGGGCTTTGTGGCGGTCCATTTCTCGCCGATTTTCACCGGCTTCGTCGGCATGGTGTGGAGCCTGATGAGATCCTGCCGCCCCATCGACGCGGTGAGCTGTGAGTACTGCACCGTGTCGATAATCTCCTTCTTCAGCGTTTCTCCCAGTGCGGAGACCGTCATGCGGGTCCGCTTGCCGACCATCTCTTTGATATCGATTGTCGTATCCATTCTTGCGTTTTTCACGGCGACCGTCATCTGATCGGGGGAGACCGTGAACACCGTCGAGCCGTCCCCCCGGATCTCTTCCGGGACGAGCCTGATCGTGGAATAGGAGGTGATCGTCGATTTCATCTCCTGCCCGTTGACTTCCTGAGAGGATTTGATGAGTGACGTATCGGCGAACCGGTAGGCTTTTCCCTTCTCCAGCGTGTACTTGAGCGTGAACTGGTCCTGCGCGTGCGCGGGAGCGCAGGCTGCCGCTCCGGCGATCAGGACGATGAGGATGCTGCGGTGTGTGAAGCGCATGGGGGACTCCTTACTTGTTAGAGGTACGATGGACTGATGACTGGTAAATATCTGTAGTGCGCTGAATCTGCCGCGATCCGGACCGCCGTGAGGAACACGAGGCCCGCGGTGCGCGCAACCTTGCGCGTATTGATGAGTTCCGGCCGGTCGTTGACCGAGTGGTACACGCTCTCGAGCCCTGAATGGAAGAAGAGGTCGGGTATATTCCTTTTCATGAAGCTCATGTGATCGCTCCCTCCCATCGTGAGTTTCTGTTCCACAAGGACGAACCCCACGCGGGCGTTTTCCTCATGTGCGATCCGCGCGAGTTCGGGCGACCCCTCGGCACCGATCAGGAAAAGCGAGTCCTCGCCGTTCATGCCGACCATATCCATGTTGAGCATTGCCACCGTTGTGGCGAGGGGGAAAAGGGGATGGCGTGCGTAGTACTCGGACCCGAAGAGCCCTTTTTCTTCTCCCGAGAACGCGATGCAGAGTACGGTCCTGCGGGGAGAAGACGGGAGCCCACCCAGAGCCGCCGCGACCTCCAGAAGCGCGCACGTCCCGGAGGCGTTGTCGTCGGCGCCGTTGAATATGTACCGCGCCCCCGGCGCATGCTCCTTTTTGTATCCTAAGTGGTCGTAGTGCGCCCCCACGATGACCGTCTCGGACTTCAGGACGGGGTCGCTCCCGGGGAGCACCCCCACGACGTTGTTTGCCGACATATCGCGTATCGAGGTGCTTGTCTGGATGAACGCCTCGGTCCCCGCGATCGGGCCCGAGCGGGGAACGAGTCTCGCGTCAATTTCCCGCTGGAGCCTCCTGAGCGAATCCACGCTGCCGAACAGCTGCGCGACGACCTCGGGCCCGGCGTGCACGACAGGGACTTTCCTGTTCTCCTCGGCTGCAAGCGTCAGCGGGAGCGCGTCTTTCGGCATGAACGTGGAAAGAGACGGCCAGGGGAACCCCCGCGGCGTCAGGGAAGCGTGGTTCAGCGGATCCGTCGCCACGATCACGCCGGCGGCCCCGTGCTCGACGGCGATACGGACTTTCGTTTCCACGCTGGAATACTTCGTCGGCGCCGTCCCGAGGAACACCGACGCGGAGTCCTCTTCCCCGGGTTCATGCCGAAGGACGAACACGATCTTCCCCTTCACGTCGATCCCGGCATAATCGTCATACTTGTACTCCGGGGCGGTGATGCCGTACCCCGCAAAGACGACGGGCCCGCCCGCGGACCCGTTTGCCGTCATTTCGAACGGCGTAAATTCCGTCTTGATCTCGTACGTCCGCTCCGCGGATCCCGAGCGGATCCGGAGCGCGTTCTGCTCTCCGAGTCCCACGATGTTCAGCGAGACTCTCTGGAAGAACGAGCCGTTCACCGGCCGCAGACCGTCCCGGGCGAAGGTCGCCGCGATATACGATGCCGCGGTATCGAGCTGGGGGCTGGGGGTGTTCCGCCCCATCATCGAGTCCGACGCAAGGTAAAAAATGTTTCTGTGGACGTCCTCCGGGGTGATCTTCTCAAATGCGGATGCGGGCCACGGCACCGCCGTGTGCGAACATCCGCAGAGAATCGCCGCGATAAGTATCGTCAAACAGGTACAGGGCTGTTTCATATCGTCCTTCGTCATAACGCGAGCCTGCGGCGCGCGTCACCGAATTGTGAGGTCCAGGCAGGGTTCAGTTGACTATGGTCCGCCGATAAAGGAAATTGGAGGGTCTGAACTCCGACCGCGCTCCGTCAGCGCGCCGCATGGATGGGTCAGGCGCAGGTCTGCCGGAAGCGCACAGACAGTGATGCACCTCCGGCAGATCGTACGTGGGGCGGTGCTGCTCCGGAGAGATCCCGGATCAGAATCTCACAGGAGCGGGTCTTGATGCCGGTCTGCGGGCCGGGCCGTCGTTGAGATAGAAATTTATGCCGACTCTCGCGCTGGCGTACCCCTTGAACGAGCTTGTGGTGCGGGCGTCGACGTTGTTGGCGGTGTTCGTAAACCCGACGGCGCCGTCGATGGAGATGTCGTTGTTCAGGAAGGACTCAACCCCGAAACCCACGGGGATCACGTATGATGAGTGCCAGGCCCCGTCAACGGGATCCGCCGTCCCGATGCCGAACCGCTGGTACATCATCATCCCCCCGCCGAGATACACGTAGGGATTGACGCTCCTCCTGGGAAAGAAATGCAGAAAGGCGACGACCGATACGGGTATCACATTGGCCTTGATGTACGATGCATATGCGCCGGGGTTCAGCGGCGTGGTCTGGTTGGTCTTCAGGACTTCGTATCCCGCCGCTAGGCCGAGGCCGAAATACCGTGCGATTTCGTAGCGGGCCACCACCTGGCCTCCGAAGCTCACTCTGTAGTCATTGTAGTCGGTGATCCAGTAGTTCGGACCCACGTCGATCCCGAGAGCCCAGCGTCCGAGAAGGTTCTGCGCATTTGCCGAACCGCAGGCCAATAACAGGGCAATGACCGAGGCAGTAAGAATGACATATGGTCGTTTCATCCGCGTTCTCCTTCGTGGTCAGAGGTGCAAACATCATAACGAAACTATACCTTTAGTGAAACAAAGTCAAGGAATATCATGGTACGTTCGCAATTGTTGAGGCACGACGGCTCTCTTGATCGTCGCTCACTGTTTTTCGCGACTCAATTTGCATAAAAACCTGATGAATCGGAAGAAAACGGGAGGACGGATTGGGCGGTGGATTCTGCGGGCCGCGCTTGTCGCAATGCTGGCAGCAATCCTCTGGCACTACTTTTCGAACATGCAGATCTCCCTCGTCGCTGAAAGGGTGAGGGGAATCGGGCCTATGGCGTTTCTCCTTCTCCTCCCCTTCGGCTATATCTTCCTGGCGGAATCATTCGCATGGCGGCTGACGATACGAAAAGACCCCCGTCCGGGGATCGGCCCCCTTTTTCTCATCCGGACCGCGACGGACGCCCTTCTCTACTCGATTCCGGGGGGCGTCGCCGTTGCGGAACCGATGAGGCCTGTACTTCTCAAGCGGGAATGCGGCGTCGACATCACGGAGGGGATCGGCTCGTCGATCATAATGAAGATCAACATCGCGGTTGCCCAGGCGGTGTTCATGCTTATAGGGTTCTCGCTTGTCGTCCTCCTCTACCCGGACGTCGCAGAGCAGGTCGGTCCCGGAAAAGGGCCGAGGGGTCTCGCCCTCGTCGCCTTCTCGCTTCTCATTGCCATCGCCTTCCTCACGCTCCCGTTCAGCGGTCGGCGGATGGAACAGCTCAGCTGGTGGCTCGCGCGCCTCCCGTTCCGTCCGCTTCGGTCTCTTCTCGCGCGGGGGGAGCCGCACATTCAGAGGCTTGATGAACATGTCGGCCGGTTTGCCCGGGACCACACCGGAAATTTCCTCCTCTCTCTCGTCCTGTCATTCTCGGCATGGATCGCCGTCGGCTTCGAGACGCTCCTGATCCTGCGGTTTCTCGGCGTGAACGCGACGTTCACGCAGGCGGTTGCGCTGGAGTCGACCGCCTCGCTGTTCCGGATTGTGTTTTTCTTTCTCCCGGGGGGTATCGGGGCCTCCGAGGTGGGGTTCGTGGCCCTTCTTGTCGCATTCGGATTTCCCGACCCCATCACGCTCTCCGCGGCGTATATCGCTGTGAAGAGGCTCAAGGAAGCCGTGTGGATTGTCGCGGGATACGCCGTTTTCTGGTTTATCGGATTCAACCCGTTCCGAAAAACGGCTCCCCCGTCTGGTGAAAACCCGTCGTGAAACGTTCCCGGCAATTTTCCCCCCCCCCGGCATCATTGCATCTGAAGGGATGACGTCGCGGGACCGGAATCTCACACCCCGGCTCTCCCCGGGGCGTCTTCTTTCTCCCCCGACAAGCGAGGTGTGCGATGAAACCTCTGGTGACGCTTCTCCAGGCGGTGCGCGTTTGGCCGCATTTGCGCGAAAACGCCTCACTGTGCTCTCCTCGCAAAATTTACCGGGTCGCCCACTTGACAGGACCGATGCAAATGAGTACATTTTTTTTGAAGGGGCTCTGTCATCCCGCATTTTTAAGGAGATCCTGAATCCCGAATACTTGATACGGTGTTACTGATTCGCGTACCATTGTCGTTCCACTTCACCGGGAGGTGAGTCATGACAACCGTGTCGGTTATCCGGGGTTTTCATTTCCTGTCCGTATTCCTCCTCCTCTTTCTCACTGCGTCCCCTCTTCTCGGCCGGGATATCCGGGATGATCAGCCGGCGTCGGATCCACGGTCGGACCAGGGGAAGGGAGCACTCTCCGGCAGGTCACCGTCCGCGCAGCCAGGAGCGCTCCCCCGCGAGTATGATCTCGCGCAGAATTTCCCTAACCCGTTCAACCCCTCAACGGTCATCCGGTACGCGATCCCGGTCAAATCGCACGTTCTCCTGACGGTGCACAATCTTCTCGGGCAGGTCGTTGCGACGATTGTAAACGTGGACCAGGATGCAGGGTTCCATGAGATCCGGTTTGACGCCCCGAACCTGGCGAGCGGTGTGTACCTCTACCGTCTCGAAGCCGGGAAATTCGTCCAAACTCGGAAGCTGACCCTCATTCGTTAGACGGAACATCAGGCGCAGCCGTCAGCCCCGCTTCTTCTTCCTCTCGTCCGGGCCGTGGACAAGCGTGCTGAATTTCGGGTCAAAATGCTGATTGATCCAGCGGTCGATGATTGATCTCTTAAACCGCCATTCCTTCCCCAGCTTTGCTGCCGGGATCTTTCTTTCCTGGGCCCACGTGTAAATCGTCTGCGGCTTCAGTTTCAGGTATGCCGCAACCTCTTCCAGCGTCATAATCTCGTCGTCGGTCATCTTACTTGAGCCACCCCGTAGTGTCAATGTCTGCCCGGTGCCGTGCGGCGGGAGGGACCGCCTCGCCGTTTCGTTCCGTTGTGCCCAGGAGCTGCTGGACGGAATACACGACCGCGGTGTAGAAGTTCCCCTCGTAGTTCCTGAAAAGCGCGTACGGTTCATCGCGACGTGCGAGAAACGGGCGCAGGTTCCACGCAAGCTGGATCCCAACGAATGCGAAGCCGTGCTGTTTCATTGTATGCCCGTGGGTGGTTGAGTATGCTGGTGCCCGGGTCAATGTAGCATTTCGTCCGTCTTTTGTCAAGTTTATTACTGTTTAGTACTGTTTATTGCTGCCTCTCTGCCCCCCGCGTCCCCCTGTAAGAAACCCGCCCCTCCGTGCGTCTAATATTATGAAACGCACACGTATGCCACTTGGGGGTGATGGCCATGACAATCCTTCCGGTGCCGGGCCACCCGGCCTTCGTTCTCCTTTCCGCCCTTCTTCTCTCCGGCTGCAGGCTGCCGACGTCCGTGGAGAGCGAAGACATCGTTGCCAGTCTGAGATTCTCCCCGGCGGCATTCGATTCCTTCAGGCGTAACACCGAAATACTCTACACGCTGAACCAATCCGCCCGCGTCACGCTCTCGATCGTTCGCCGCCCCGTGCAGGGAGCGGACCAGCCTGTCGTCACCCTTTTCACGGAGCTGTTTGAATCGAAAGGACTTCATTCGCACACGTGGCTCGGCGATACCTCGGCCGGGCTGTTTGCCCCGCCCGGCGACTACATCGGGATCATCCGCGTCGGCGGCCGCTCGTTCGAGGCGGCCGTGCGAGTCTTTCACTTTTAACAATGACATCTTTCCAAACAGGAGGGACAATGCACACAACGAATATCAATTCGATGATCCTGGCTCGCCTGCTGAAACGGATATTCGCGGCGGGGACCGCGCTCCTTATCCTTCTCTCGGGGTGCCGTCGGGATTCCCTGCATCTGACGGAACCTCCGGCGGCACAGGGGACGGAAACACCTGAAACGGGCGAACAGCTTCTGTGCGATGCGATCGACGCGATGACGTCTATCGCCGAGTGGACCGGATATCCCGGATCGCAGCCGGCGCCGGAAACCGTCCCCGCCGGAACGGGGAACACCGCAGCAGATTCGGTGTTCGTGTACGGCACTGTCACATCCGGGGGACTGGGAGTGGTCGTAACGGAGCGCCATACCCATCCCAAAGGGCTTCTCCTGATCACCGTCAGACGATCCTACGGGACTCCGGGGCGGATCGTCAGCGAGGTGGCGAAGTTCGACACCTACGAGGGGTTCCGCGCCGGTAAGCCGGCTCAGACGACAGTGACGGAGATATGCCCCGCGTCGCGCGATACGATCGTGACGCATGTGATAAGGAACGGGATTACGGAGTCGTACACGTTCCGCCTCCCCGTCGTTACGCGCGTCGAAAATCAGGTGGCCGGGACTGTAAGGATAACATCCCGGTATGCAGGTGCCGGCGGCGTGGTGACGGAGGTGACGGACGAAAACCAATCGCTCATACGAAGGACGACGAATTCCGCTCTCCCCTCGGGCGCTCTCTGTACGCGGACGGATCTCCCCGACGGAAGCTGGAAAATCGTGACGTCGCTTGGCAACGCAGACGGATCGGTGTCGCGTGAAACGGTTTCAGGACATTGAACCCGGGGGAGTCTCCCCCCTCGGTGGGGGGGAGGGGGGAGACAGAATGCACATGATTATCCTCATCGCAATGCTCGTTCTCCTCGCCCCTCGCGCGGGGGGCCAGCCGGAACCTGCCGGGCCGCCGGAACAGCCCCTGATCGAGAGTGCGGAAAACCTCGCCCCGGAGATCCCGCCGCTGGGACTCGACTCGCTCTACAGATCCCTGGCATTGATTGAGATCGCAAAGGCGGACGAGGCCATTCAAGCCTCGAACTTCTGGCACAGGCTCGTTCCCCGCGTCTCCGTGAACGGGGGGATAGGCATGAGGGATCTCGTGTTCACGGACGGAACCGGATCTCTTGTTCTCCCGAAGGACTCGTACCGGCTCACTGTCGCGCTTTCGCTCTCCGACCTTTTCGACGGATCGGCCTGCGCACGGGCGCAGATCCAGCGCGCGGAGGCGGAGACCCGTTTCCTCATTCTTTCCCGGAAGCAGTCTCTGGCCCGGCTCGCGCTCCTGCGAAAGAAGGATGATGTCGCCGGAGAGCTTGCCGCCCTCAGGGAAGAGCTCGCCGTGCGCACTTCCCTGGCCGCATTCCAGGAGCTTCTCTTTACGCAGGGGCGCGTTGATTTCCACGTGCTGTCGGGAGCGAAGATCGATCTGATCCGCCTGAAGCGCTCCATGGCCGGGCTCTCGTCCCGGATCAGAGATATTGATCGGGCGCTTGCAGCAACGGCGGGGCAATGATTGCCGGGGCGCTCGAGATCATCTGCGGGGTTGATGCGGGTGTCGTCAACCCGCTCCTCCTCCCGGCGACGCAGGGAGAGGAGAAGTTCGCCTATATCGTCATCACGTACGATGACTTCCCGGAAGTTTTCGACATCCTCTTTGTCCGCGGAAATCACGTAGCCGAGTATGTCTGCATCCATCACGACCTTCGGGCGATTCTGGGAGTCAAATCCGTCGAGATGCTCCTCCTGGCGTGCGGCATGCGGTGCAGGGTCTACTTGTTCTCCGTGTCTCGTCAGAGTTATGAACGGTTTCTGAGAACTTTCTACTGCGAGCCAACACTCAACGTGGTAATCGACCGCCTCTCGAGAAATCAAATTTCGGGTCTGCTCATGGATTCCGGCTGCAGGAACGGGATACTCGAGGTCGACCGCTCGGGCCTGCCGTTTCCGCAGATAGACCTTGCGCGCTTTCATTCACCGGAGGAGCTGCTTCACGAAGCTTCCCGTTTCAGACGGGGGCGGATAATCCTGTATGACCTGGAGTTGAACTCCGCGATCCGCCAGAGGGCGGAAATCCTTCAAGGGGGGGTCGCCGGGAGTGACACGGACCTTGACAGCGCGGATCTTCCGGGGGATGCCCCTCTGTCGGCGAAGGGGAGCGAAAAAGATTCCGCCGCAGATCCCTCCACGGGATCCGCTCCCTCCCCTCAGGTCGGCACGCCCGCTTCCCCGCCTCGGGAAGAGGAAGAGATCGTCTTCCTTTTCAGAAATGTCCTGAAAGAGTTCATTGAGGCCGTAAAGCTTCAGTACCCAACCCGGCTTGACAGGAAGATGAACGATCTTCTCTGCCGGGTGTTCCACTGTCCTGCCGCATTTGAGCCCGACCTCATTGTCGAGACGAACCTCGCAAAAGTGCTCACGGTAATCGAACTGGGCGTGGAGCTCGCCTGGACTCGCAAGCGGAAACTTCTGAAGAAGCGCGCGCTCGAAATCATCAAGAACCTCTACGAGACGCACAATGAGCTTCTGCGCAGCCACGGCGTGGATGCGAGAGTGCAGGATTGCTACCGGACGCTTGAATCATGATCCCCCCGGGGGGAAAACGGATCTGAATGAAGGCATCGACCCATATCGGCTTTGCGGGGCTCCTCTACCTCGTTCTCCTGACAACCGCCGGCGTCGGCCTCACTACGCTGAATGTGCTGGCGGTCGCGGTGGCCGCAGTCATTCCCGACATCGACAGCGGTGCGAGCCTGGTGGGAAGGGTGTTTCCTCCCGTCACGCGTGGTATAGAAAGAAGATACGGCCACAGGACGCTGACCCATTCGCTCCTCATGGTGTTCTGCATTGCTCTCCTCTCGCTTGTTCCCCTCCTTGCGGGGATCGACGTGTTTGCCTGCGTGATCGTCGGGTACGCGTCCCATCCGCTGCTTGACACGTGCACGCCGAACGGGGTTCGTCTTTTCTATCCCTTTTCGGGTGTCCGTTGCGTGTTCCCCTTCGACGGGAATTCCCCGCACAGGTTCAGAGTGGCGACCGGTTCAAAGCTGGACAGTGCGCTCGCCATACTCTTTTTTGCCGCGTGCATACCCGCGCTTTATGTCGCATCCCAGGGATACGAGAGGTTCATCCGTGTTGCGGAGCACACCGTGGAATCCGCCGTAAAGGACTACGAGGCATTCGCGCGCTCGGCGATCGTGTATGCATTGATGGAAGCGCACGATCAGTTGAGCGGCGAGCCGTTGAAAGGGAGATTCCATGTCGTCGGCGCGCTCAATCCCCGGGCGCTCGTCTTCGAGGGTCCGGACCGGAAGCTTCACACCGTCGGGAGGGATTTTGAATCGGAATACGTGGCGGACAACATCGTCTGCGAGAAAGGGGAGCCGGCGCGCTCGGCCGTCCGGGCAGTGGAGATGAGCGGCCGGCTTCTCGGCTTTCTCGGAGAATCAGGGGACACGTTGTGTGAGTCGTACTTCTTCGGCGATGTCGTGACCGCCGGAACGCCCGTCATACTGAGCCGCCCGAAATTCTTCAACGCGGTGACCGGTTCGGGAAAGGCAATCCGGTTGAACTACGCACGGGAGCGTGACCTGGGCGACCTGAACCTGAACGGCGTGCTTGCAGCCGGAGGGACGGTGATCGTCAAAACCGTCAGGAGAGAAGGGCCCCCGGCGCCGGATCACGCGCGGGCCGCCCCCCCGGGCGGTGTTCTCGTCGACTTTACGGTGAGCGTCGGTGAATACGTCGAGTTCAGAAAACAGAAGGGGGATACGGTCCGCGCGGGGGAGATACTCGCCGTCCGCGCCGTCCCTGAAAACCTCGATGAACAGAATGCGGTAAACGGGATGAGGCGTGCGAATGCCGATGTCCAGGATCGGGTATCGGTGCTCGGCCTTGATCGCGAGATCGCGGATGCTCTTCTCGCTTCTGCATCGGATTCTCTGGAATTCTCAAACGCTGTTGAGCTCGTGAAACGGGGATATGCTCCCCCCTCCTCCCGGGCTCGGTCTGAGTTAAAATGGGCCCGGACGAAACGGTCGCTTGAGAAGCTCCTCGCCGCCAGAACGCTGCTGGCGGGGAAGATTGCCCTGGAGCACGGCCGCCTGAGGCTTGCGGATTCGGCGTTGATGGTGAAGGAACGGTTTCACGCGATCAGGTCTGAATTTCGCTCCCCGTACGCCGGCATCCTCCTTGACGCCCGCCGCGAGCCGTCAGGGGGGAAGGAGAAGATCATATTCATCATCATGCGCTTCTCTCCGTAAACGCCTATGGTCTACCGCTGCGGGGCCTGCAGAAATGAAGCGGGAGAATTTTCCCTTGTGTGTCCATGGTGCGGCGCGTGGATGACGCTCGTACCGGCCCGGGAATCACGCGATGTCGATTCACTCCCTCTTCCTCTCCCCGACGTGCCGCCGTCGACTGTCCCAAGGATGAAGACACGCATCGGGTCCGTCGATGCGCTCGTGGGCGGGGGATTCGTCACGGGAAGTTCAGTCCTCCTGACCGGTCCGCCGGGTGCCGGAAAATCCACGCTTCTTCTCCAGCTCCTGGATTCGAGCGCGCAGTCGGCCCTGTATGTCAGCGGAGAGGAGTCCATCCAGCAGTTGAAGCTCAGGGCGGACCGGCTTCACATACATTCCAGGGCCATAAGCGTCCTGTTTGAGACGAACGTGGACACCGTTGTCTCGCACGTGCGGCGGGTCCCACCGGGGATGCTCGTCATCGATTCGATACAGACGGTGTACACGGAGTTGTCGGATTCCATTCCCGGGACTACCGTGCAGATCCGCAAATGCACGTACCTGCTCCGGAGGCTCGCGCAGGAGAAGGGGATGGTTCTCCTTGTGGTTGGGCAGGTGACGAAAGGGCTTCAGGCAGCGGGTCCAAAGACGCTGGAACACGCCGTGGACTGCGTTCTTTCGATCGGGATGACCGGCGAGCATCCGGACATCAGGACGCTCTCTGTGATCAAGAACCGGTTCGGCCCGGCGGGGAGTCTTCTCTCACTCATGATGACGGGGGACGGGTTTGCCGTGCCAAAGGAGGGGTGAACAATGGATGCGCGTCCCGGCCTGACTGACGTCCGGCAGGATCAGGCGTTCTTCGGAAGAGAGGAGGAGCTGCGCCGTGTCCTGAATAACCTGCGCGAAGGAAGGCACACACTCATCACGGGCAGGTTCGGGATCGGAAAATCCACTCTCATGAACGAGGCGAGGCTCCTCCTGACCGGCGAGAAACACAGGGTGGAGTTTCACTCCCGTGCCCCCGCACTCGGGAGGGACAGTGTTCTCACCGTGACCTCTCCCGCTCCCCTCGGGGAGTGCCTCAGAGAATTGGCGGGAGGGCTGTACAGGAACGGGGACCTCCACCTTGAGGCAGGAGGTGAACGTGCGGACTGGGGCGCTGTAAAGAAGGAATTCACGAGGCTCGGAGTGCGCACAATGGAGTCCGAGGTCCTGAAGGGACTTGCCGGGGGCGGGAAGAAATACGTCTTGTTCATCGCGAACCTCGACAGAATATCACTCTCGAGCATGAGGTTTTTCCAGTCCCTTGTCCGGATCACTATCGTATGCGGATCCGCGATCGAAACAAAGGACCTGGAACCGTTTAAGGGGTTCTGGGCCTCGTTCGACCGGGTGCAGCTGGAACGGCTCCCGGACGGGGTCGCACGGCAGCTTGTTTCTCACCTCATGAGCCTCTCTTCCCTCCACGCCGAGGACACGGCCATGTGCAGGAATGAGATCCTCAACTCCGCGGACGGGAATCCTTTTCATATCAAGAATCTGGTCTACAGGGCCGCCACGCAGAAGTCGCTCGGAAAGCAGGAGATCCGCGCCTTCCGTGAAGTGGAGGAAGGGCCGTACTTCAATATGGGCCCTCTCTACATGATCGGTGCCGGCGTGCTGACCGCGGTGAAGTTTTTTTCCGCCGGGACGGAGAAGCGTGAACACTACATTTACTATTCCGCGATCGGGTTCATCCTCTATCTCACGTTCCGCGTCTTTCGGAGTTTCTTCGTCTTTCGCCCCCAGCGGCGGAAATGAGGGGCGGCCGTGTTGAGTATCGGCCGTTTTTTTTCTACTATCTGAAGAGCGGCATCCTCTGCTCCGCGCAGGAAAGTGGGGAGCCGTCTGCTGATTCCACCGGAAAGGACTGACAACGATGAAAAGATGCACGCTGGGAAGTTCAGGTATCTCGATCACGCCGCTTATTTTCGGCGGAAATGTGTTCGGATGGACTGTCGATGAGCCGGGGGCGTTCACGCTCCTGGACGCCTTCGTTGCTTCAGGGTTCAACTGCATCGATACCGCCGATTCGTATTCGACATGGGTCCCGGGTCACACCGGAGGCGAGTCCGAGACGATCATCGGAAAATGGATGCGTCTGCGGGGGAACAGGGATAAGATGGTGATCGCCACAAAGGTGGGGAGCGAGATGGGCCCGGGGAAGAAAGGGCTGTCGAAGTCCTACATACTCAACGCCGTCGAGGACTCTCTCCGCCGGCTCCAGACCGGATACATTGATCTCTATCAGACGCATCGCGACGATCCCGGAACTCCCGTCGAAGAGACGCTCGATGCGTATGCGCTCCTTGTGAAGGTGGGAAAAGTCAGAGCGATCGGGGCGTCGAACCTTACCCCGGCCCGGCTCTCCGAATCGCTCGTCGCGGCGGAGAGGACGGGGTATCCCCGCTATCAGTGCATGCAGCCCCACTACAACCTGTACGAGCGGGCGGGATACGAAAAGGAGCTCGAAGGGCTCTGCCGGTCGAAAAACCTCGCCGTGATCCCCTACTTCCCTCTCGCGGCCGGGTTCCTTACCGGAAAGTACCGCTCGGTGAATGACCTTTCGAAAAGTGCGCGCGGTGCGGGACTCCGGAAGTACCTCAACGAGCGCGGCTTTCGCATACTCGCGGCCCTCGACACCGTGGGGGAGAGGCTCAACGTCTCGCAGGCGGTTGTCGCGCTCGCATGGCTGCTGGCCAGGCCCGGCATCACCGCACCGATTGTGAGCGCCACAAGCATCCGCCAGTGGGAGGATATCATGCGTGCCCCGGACGTGATGCTGGACCGGGCGTCAATCGAAATGCTTGACAACGCAAGCCTCTGAGGCCGCGCATGAACGTCATGCAGATCCGGAAGATCACGAAACTCCCGGGAGACACTTCTCCGCTCGTCGCCTCTGACATCCCCTCCCCGCGTCCGGGCGACATGGAGGTGCTCATCGGCGTTTCCGTGTGCGGCATTTGCCACACCGATCTTGATGAAATCGAAGGGAGGACGGCGCCCCCCCGGCTTCCCGTCGTTCCGGGGCATCAGGTTGTCGGGCGGATCGTGGAGACGGGGCGTTCCGTGAGCGCGGTCAGCGTCGGACAACGGGTCGGCGTCGGCTGGATCTATTCGGCGTGCGGCGTGTGCAGGTTTTGTCGCGACGGGTACGAAAACCTGTGCCCCGAATTCCGGGCTACGGGGAGGGATGTTGACGGGGGATATGCCCAGTATGTCGTGGCGCATGAGGATTTCGTCCACCCGATCCCCGGGGTGTTCTCGGACGTCGAGGCAGCCCCGCTCCTCTGTGCCGGTGCGATCGGGTACAGGTCGCTCAGGCTTGCGGGTATCAGGGACGGCGAGACGCTGGGCCTGACCGGGTTCGGCGCGTCGGCGCACCTGGTACTGAAGCTGGTAAAACACATGTATCCGCTGTCGCGTGTCTGCGTGTTTGCCCGCGGTGAATCGGAACGGGCGTTTGCCCGGGAACTCGGAGCTGCGTGGTCGGGGGATACGAATGACAAACCGCCGGAGAAGCTTCGGGCAATCATCGACACGACCCCGGCATGGGGGCCTGTCCTGGGAGCGCTCGGAAACCTCGAACCGGGGGGGAGGCTTGTTATCAACGCCATCCGGAAAGAGGAGGGGGACAAGGAACTCCTTCTCCGGCTCGATTACCCCGTGCATCTCTGGATGGAAAAGGAGATCAAAAGCGTCGCGAATGTGACACGGCGGGACATACGGGAGTTCCTCGCCGTTGCGGCGTCGATCCCCCTCAGGCCCGAGACGAGGGAAATTCCACTGGCCCGGGCCAATGAGGCCCTTCTCGGGCTTAAAAAGGGGGGTGTCAGGGGGGCCACAGTCTTGAGAATTTCCTGAGGAACGCCTATATTCCACTGCCGTACCCGTTCACACGCATAGGCCCCCCGCATCGCGGGGGGCCTTTTTTTTGTCCCTGCCGCACATTGCTCCGGAGAACTCCGGTCATGACGATTACAGAACTTTCGATAAAACGCCCCACGCTCGTCGTTGTTGTTTTCTCAGTCCTCGGCGTTCTCGGGATATTCAGCTACACGCAGCTCAAGTACGAGCTCCTTCCCAAGATCACGCCGCCGTACGTCACGATCACGACGATCTATCCCGGCGCCTCCCCCGCTGAAGTCGAGACGAGCGTCACCAAGGTGATCGAAGATGCCGTCTCCGGCATCGACAAAGTCGCCAATGTCTATGCGACGTCGTCGGAGGGAGTGTCCCTCGTCTCGATGGAATTCACGATGAGCGCCGACGTCAACGTGTCGCTTCAGGACGCGCAGAGGAAAGTGAGCGAAGTGAGTTCGAAGCTCCCCTCCGGCGCCAGGAACCCCACGTTCTCGAAATTTGCCCTCGACGAGCTCCCCGTCCTGCGCATCGGTGCGACCGCGAACATTCCGTCGCGCCGGTTCTTCAAGATGCTCGACGACCTGATCAGGCCCCGGCTGGCGAAGCTCGAAGGGGTCGGCCAGATCACGCTCGTCGGCGGGGACGAGCGGGAGATCCATGTCAACATCGACGCGGCGAAGCTCCGGTCGTGCGGCCTTTCGCTCCTGCAGGTCGACCAGGTGATACGGGCGTCCAACCTCGATTTTCCCACGGGGAAGATCGAGCAGGGGGCGGCGCAGTACATCGTCCGCCTGGCCGGCAAGTACCGATCGATGGAGGAGCTCCGCGGCCTTGTCATCGGCGGCACGCGGGGAGGGGGGACGATCAGGGTCGGGGATGTCGCCGAGGTCGAGGACGGCCGGAAAGACTACACCCAGCTCAGCCGGATCAACGGGAAGAGCTCCGTTGGCATCATCGTGCAGAAACAGGGGGACGCGAACGCCGTCGAGGTGAGCAGGGTTGTGCGCGGGGAGATGGAGCAGCTTGAGAAGGAATATGCGGACGTCGGCCTCGCCTTCGAGGTGGCGCAGGACGGTTCCACGTTCACCGTGGACGCCGCGAACGCGGTGAAGCACGATCTGGTGCTCGCGGTCATATTCGTCGCCATCGTGATGCTTGCCTTTCTCCACAGCATCCGGAACTCGGTTATCGTGATGATCGCAATACCCTCTTCGCTTGTCTCCACGTTCATCATGATCTATGCGTTCGGCTTCTCGCTCAACCTGATGACGCTCCTGGGGCTCTCGCTCGTAATCGGGATCCTCGTCGACGACTCGATCGTTGTTCTCGAAAACATCCACCGGCATCTGGAGATGGGCGAAGAGATGCGCGTCGCGGCGCTGAGGGGGAGGAACGAAATCGGGTTTGCCGCCATCTCCATCACAATGGTGGATGTCGTCGTGTTTGTTCCTCTGGCCCTGGTCTCCGGGCTTATCGGCAACATCATGAGGGAATTCGCGCTCGTCGTCGTCTCCTCCACGCTGATGAGCCTCTTCGTGTCGTTCACGATCACCCCTCTCCTTGCGTCCCGGTTCTCGAAGATCGAACAGATGACCGCGGGGTCTCCGCTGGGGAGGTTCGCGCTCTGGTTTGAGAATCAGTTTCACCGGCTCACCGCCGATTACCTCAAGGCGCTGGAGTGGAGCCTTGCGCACCGCGGGAGGACGTTTCTGGTGGCCCTGGGCCTGTTCGTCGGCTCCATGCTCCTTCCGGCGTTCGGCTTTATCGGATCGGAGTTCATGCCGCAGTCGGACCGCGGCGAGTTCACGGTGACGATGGAGCTTCCTTCGGGCTCCTCCCTGGCGAATACGAATTTTGTGACTCTCGACGCCGAGAGGATCGTGTTGGCGATGCCGGAGGTGGACAGGGTGTTCACGAACGTCGGCGTATCGACCGAGGGATTCGTGGGACAATCGTCGAATTATCTGACCGAGCTGAACGTCACGCTCGTTCCCAGGGAAAACCGGAAGAGATCCACCGACGAGGTCAGCGAGGCCATCAAGAAGAAGATCCAGCAGATCCCGGGGGTGCAGGTCCGGACGAGCCCGATCGGCATATTCGGGACGGCCAACCAGTCGCCGATCGCGCTCCTGGTGAGCGCGCCGGAGTACGAACAGGCTCTGAAGGCGGCCGAGGGGCTTGCCGCCGTGGTGCGGACGGTTCCCGGGACCGCGGACGTAAGGCTTTCCTCGGAGATCGGAAAGCCCGAGATGCAGGTCGAGATCGACAGGGAGAAGATGGCCAGTTTCGGGCTTACGCTGAATGAGGTCGGGGAAGCGCTCCGCATCGCGTTCAACGGCGACGACGAATCGAAGTACCGTGAAGGCACGGACCAGTACCCGATCCGGGTTGTGCTCGACAGGCTCGACAGGTCAAAGACCGATGATATCGGTTCGCTCACGTTCGCCTCCCGTTCCGGCAGGCTCATTCAGCTCAAACAGTTCGCCACAATCACGCTGGCGACAGGCCCGACGAAGCTCCAGCGCCAGAACCGGAATTATTCCGTCACGGTCAACTCCCAGGCGGTGGCGCGCCCCGCGGGGAGCATCGTCGCGGACATCAAATCCGCTGTCGGGAAGAACCCCCTCCCGCAGGGAGTCGGAATTTCCTACCTCGGCGACGAAAAGAACCGCTCAGAGTCGTTTGACAGCCTGTTGCTGGCGCTGGCGGCGGCGATCCTCTTCGTCTACATGATCATGGTCGCACTCTACGATTCATTCGTCTATCCGTTCGTTGTCCTCTTCTCGATTCCGGTGGCCGTCATCGGCGCGTTCCTGGCGCTGGCGCTCACGATGAAGGCGTTGAACATCTTCTCGATGCTGGGAATCATCATGCTCGTGGGGCTCGTGGGGAAGAACGCGATTCTCCTTGTGGACAGGACGAATCAGATGCGGAAGGAGAAGGGCCTCTCCGTCCACGACGCGCTCGTCGAGGCCGCGCAGACCAGGCTCCGCCCGATCCTCATGACGACTGCGTCGATGGTCGTGGGGATGTCCCCCATCGCCTTCAGCCTCAGCTCGGGCTCCGAATTCAAGAGCGGACTGGCCTGGGCCCTCATCGGAGGCCTGTTGAGTTCCCTCCTCCTGACGCTCGTCCTGGTCCCGGTCGTCTACACGACGGTGGACCGCTGGCGCGTCGCACTCACGGACCTGCTCTCCCCGGACGGATTGGCAATACTCAGGAGAAGGTTCTATATTGGGTCACACGCGAAAGTTCCGCCGCACCGACCTGTCACCCCGGCCCACAATTGACAACAGGTTACCCTCTCGCCCCCGACCTCCGGATCTGGATTGAGGCCGCCGTCGAGAACACATTGACTGTTCACCAGCTCAACGGGTTCGTTGAACTGTGCCACTCCATGGCGGCGGTGGCTCTGCGGAGGAAGATTGCCCCCATGATGCTCGACTCCGGAGTTCACGGGACGAACTACCGCGATCTGGCGTACGACTGCATTGCGGAGCTATTCCAGCGGGGGGAGGACGGCTCGCTGCTCCAGATCAGGGCGTACTTCCAGGGGGTTGACCGCGCTGCGGCGTCCGACCAGGAGCTCCTCACGCATCTCCGGAGGATCGTCTTCACAAAGGTCAACCACGGGGTCGTGCGGTTCTACGGCGAATCGGATCCCGATCTCGGGAAGATCCTCCGCAACATCAAGCTCTCGGTGCAGGCCCTTCACAACTATGCCGTGGTGGAACGATTCGGCGAGACTTACCTCCTTCCGGCGCTCTCCGACCCCCTGGAGGAGCTTCCTCCGTTCTCCCGGGAGGAACTGGAGCGTGCGCTGAGAAAAAACGCCACGCCCGACGACCACGTGCCCGCAATGCTCGCGCATCTCTCCCGCATCCTCCGGGGCCAGCATGCGTGCTCGAGGCTTGTCTCCCTGACCTCGGTGGCGCTTGCGATCAAGTCGATCTATTGTGCTCCCGGCTCGGCGGAGCCCGGGCATGCGGCCGCGGAAGATCCCTTCACGGTGCCGGAGATCCTCTCGCTCGTGCAGACCACGTGCAGGGAGGTTCTCGGAAGGATGGCCTCGGAATACGTCGACAGCGGCAAGGTGGAGCGCGACATGTTCAGGAACTACGTTGAGGTGATAGAAAAGAACGTTGCACAGCGGTTCACGGGTGAAGATTCCGACGGCCACTCGCTCTATGCAGGGCTCCAGTCTCTGGTCCCGTCGCTTTCGGAGGCGGAATACCGGTCCACCCACAGGGCCCGGCTGGAATATCTCGCCCGGCTGGCGTACAAAAGGTCCGTCGAGGTGCTCCGGTTGAACATCTGAATGTGTGTAATCCTGGGGGAAATGCCGGAATTCAGAGGCACGTCCCGGGATTCCTTCCCACGGTTCAGCATGAAGAAGGAGATGCAAGGATATCTCAAGTGACGATGGAACATCCCGGCGAACATAGAATCGAGCTGTATGTCCTGCGCGCGCCTCTCGGTGAGAGAGAGCGTCTGGAGATCGAATTCCACCTGGGGGAATGCGAAGGATGCCGCAGATTGGCGGAATCCGCGTCGTCATACTACGCCGATCTGCAGATTGACATTCTGACCCGCCCGGCCGAATTTCCGGACCATTCCCGGCATCTCCCGGTGCGGTCCGCCCGGTTCCCGGCGATTTTCGATCCGCCGTTCAGGGATATCCCCCTCTCGCAGATTCACCCTCCGGGAACGGTGCGGAGATTTGTCCGGGCGCACCCGTTCGTCGCCGGAGGCGGAGGGCTCGCCCTCCTCGGCGGGCTGGCCTTCCTGATGCTCACGTTCGACCTGATGCCCGCGAGGGATCTCGCGCTCAGCACCGTCATTGAGAACCCGGCCTCGAGCACGCTGGATGCGTACAATAAGGAGGGAGAGAAGCTCTGGTCGTATCCCGTTGAGCGCCTTAACGATTTAATGGCGGCCGGGCAACGGACGGGACAGCCGTTTGTCCAGGTCGCGGACCTGTACGGTGACGGCAGAAAAGAGATGCTCACCGCGCTCCCTTCTTCTCCGGATGGAGCTCCGTACAGCGAAGTGCTGCACATCATCAACAATGAGAATAAAGAAATCCTGGCAATCAGGCCGGGAGAAGCGCTCACGTGCCGCGGCCGGATCTATCCCGGCGAATTCCGGATCACCGGATTCAGCGTCGGCGACTTTTCGGGGTCGGGCCGCAACGAGATCATCATCGTGATGGGCCACCTCCACTCGCCGACTGTGGTGTCCCTGTATGACGCCGGTGGAAGTCAAATCGGGACGTACAAACACTTCGGTCAGATCCGGATGATGGGGACAACCCCGATCGACGCCGGCAAAGGGAAGGAATTCGTCCTTTACGGCATGAGTGACAGCAAGGAAGGGATCAACATGCAGGTCGTCATAGGTCTCGATCCCTCGCGCCTTATCGGTGACGGCGAATCATCCTACTCCGGCGGGTTCGGGCTTCCCGTCTCGGGCGCGGAGCGCCATTACGCCTGGATCCCGCGGACAGACGTGGTGAAGGAGTATGGGGGAGAGATGGTCATCGGGGGAGCGAAGGCCGTCCTCCTGCAGCACGAAACCGGGTTCCGGATCGAGACGACGGCACAACCGGATTCCATCCCGGCCTACTTCGAGTACATATTCCGCGCGGACTTCGGCATCGTCGAGGTCAAATCCGCCAATTCGACGAAGAACCTCTATGACCGGCTCGCGGCGCGGGGCCGCGTCAGCGGCGATTTCTTCGACGGGTACATGAAAACCGTCGCCGGGGAAATCCGTTACTGGGACGGGCACACCTGGCAGCCCCGGCCGGTGGAGGTTCTCGCCGGCCGGAACCCTTCGGCTGAACCGGCGCCGAAGCGCCTCCCCGTTCCCTGAGAACGCGCTCCGGACTCCTTCTTCATCAATCCCCCTCTCAGCTTGCCTGCGCCTGCTTCTTTCCGTTCCCCTTCCCCTCATGCCAACCCGCATGCTCCCATTGATTCTCATCCCGCAACGCGATACATTTGGCCTCAATCAACAACTACGGGACCGGGGTACACATGGAAACGACTTGGACCCAGAACGTCGTGAGGATCACCGTCGTGCGCCTGATCGTGGTCGCATTTACGATCGTGGCGTTCGGGTTCCTCTTCTTCCGTCTGAGCGTATTTGACCTGCGGGTGCTTCCTTCCCAGTTTGTGACGAGCGGGGTCACGGCGTCCGTGTTTTTTGCGGCGCTGGCGTCGCCCCGGCGAAGAGACGGGTATATCGCTCTTCTCGTCTGGTACGCCGTCCTGACGTTTCTTGTCGGCCGGTTTACGCTGTGGCAGGCAAATGTGTATGGTGCATACGTTGTCGGTGTCGGCGCGGCGGTCTACGTCTACAACAGCTTCGTCCGCAGGGAGATTGTCCGCGGTGGGGTGCAGCGCGTTGCGTCCGCCGGCGTGCTCACGGCGATCGCGAATGCCGTCATCATGGTGTACGTCGGCCTCTTCTCCTGGCACACGGTGTTTGCGTCGGCCGGTTTTTTCGCGTCGATGGTCTTCAGGAATCTTCAATTCGGGACGCTGGTAGGGATTGCCTTCGGCATCGGGGCGGAGTTCGCCGGGTACATCATCCGCAGGATGAACGGGAAGGAGAAGGTGGTGTGAACAATTTCCTCGGAATTGAGCTGAATCCGGCACTCCGAACAAAATCCCCCCCCGGGGCGTTCTGTATAATAGACGGGGCGAGCGACCCGGGATGCCCCGGGGAGTTCACTGGAGCCCGATAATCACGGCGGAGGAAAACATATGCCGGGTACAAGAGAAGTGTATTGGGCGGTGGAGTACGTCGAGAACGGTAAGCGGATTGTTTCGCTTGATCCTGTGAGGCGGACGACGCCCGAGGAAGCAAAGAGAGCGTTTGAGGAATCGCGCGGGATTCCGTGGAAGGAGCTTGAAAGGAGAGGGGCGAAGGTCGTGCAGCAGGAGGTTCCCCCTATGGCGCAGATTCCCCACGCATAACGCCGAAGAGCACGCCCCTCTCCGGCGTGTCCACAGGCCACGCCGCTTTCTGGCACGGCCGGAGGTGTCGCCGCCCTTCGGCGCCATCGGGGATGGCGCCGTTTTCAGGCGGCATCGAGGATGGCGCCGTTTTCAGGCGCCACCGGCAGCCCCACCGTTATGTCCCGCTCCATTTTCCCGCCAGGCTTTTGACGAGTGCGAGCACCGCGAATGACGTAATCAGAAGTATCGCGGCCATGCTCAGCGCTCTCCGCATGTCCAGCTCGAACCCGATGTAAATCGCAAGCGGCATCGTCTGTGTTCTCCCGGGGAAGTTCCCGGCGAAGAGTATCGTCGCCCCGAATTCCCCCAGTGCGCGGGCCCATGTCATTATCGCTCCCCCCAGCGCCCCGCGGAGAGAAAGGGGAAACGTGACCCTTCGGAAGACTTGCCAGCCTGTCGCGCCGTCAATGGCGGCCGCCTGTTCCAGGTCACGGTCGACGGACGCCAGCGCGACCGCGAGCGTCTTTACGTAGAACGGGGACGAAACGAAAAGCTGTGCCAGCACGACCGCGGCCGGCGTAAAGGGGATTTCCATCCCCAGCGCGCTGAAGAACGGCCCCGCCAGACCCCGCCTCCCGAACGTGACGAGGAGTGCGATCCCCGCGACGGAGGGGGGGAGAACGATCGGGAGATCGATGAGCGCATCGAGCGCTTTTTTTCCGGGAAATTCCTTCCGTGCGATGAGGTAGGCCAGAGGCGTCCCGAAAAGAACGGTGAGGATGACCGTGGCGAGCGTCGTGAGTATGCTCAGGCTCACCGCCTGGGCCGACTGCGGGTCAAGAAATGCGCCGAACATGTCGCGCGGCGGGACGCGAAGGAGGAGTCCTGCGGTGGGGACAAGGAGGAACAACACCAGGGGGACGCTGGCCAGCGCGAGGAGGATCCGGTGTTTCTTCTCATTCATCCGTCTTCTGCTTTCCTCCCTTGACAATTCCGCCCCCCGGGTGGAATTCTGAGCCACGCACAGGGGAGAAACGTCTGCATGCGCGAACGACCGGAGCGGAGGGACTACTCCCGTTCCGGAAGCCTGACCTTGAACCAGAGATTGATCTGATCTCCGCGGAACCGTTCGTCGGATCTCCCCTCCCCCATGCCGCCGGGACGGGTTCGCCGCGCGCCGAATCCCTCCGATCCGCCTTCAGGTTCTCCTTCCGGAGCTCTGCCGGCGGAGGGGATGTCGGGTGAGACGCTCCCCGTTGAGGTCACCGCGCCAAGTCCGATGAGACCTCCCCGCTTTGCGCCTATCCCGAACGGGTGTATCGCGCCGGGCGCAAGGGGGACCCGGAGCACATACACGAGCGTGTCAAGCTCCCGGTGGAACCCGGCCTCGATCCCGCCCGTCGCAAGTATGCTCATCCGTTCATGCAGAGTCTCCCCCGAATAGAGTTCGAGCTCCGTCGGCGCCGCGCGGTTCCCTCGCCGTCCGCCCGGAGGAGAGAGTTCGTCGCGTTCCTCGGGTCCGGCCCCCGTGCCCCGCGGGGGAGCTGACGGTGGATAGCGGACGCCGAAAGACCTTTTCGTTCCCCCCTCGCTGTCAAACCACCATGTGATCCCCTGCCCGAGTATGAGTTCCTGCATTCCCCTGTCGGTCGTCCGGAGTCCGATGTACGCATATTCGCTGTCGTTGCAGACGGTGAGGGACATCCTCCTGTCGGAATATGCGGGTGCGGGCCAGCGGGCTCCCGGCACGGTGAGGACGGCGTCGGGGCTCCGCCAGCGGCTCGCGATTTCCGATGTGCCGCATCCCGCCAGAAGGGCGAGCGCCGCCGTGACGAGGAGTGTGCCGGCTGAGCGCGAAGTTCTCATGAGGTTACTCCAGTCCGAATGCGGCGACAAAGTCGAAGCTCAGTCCGTCTTCGACGGGAACAAGAAGGAGCGAAGGCCGTTCGATCTTGAATGCTTCCAGGCTGAGCACGAAACTCCCCTGCACCACAACCTTCTCCTGCGACCAGTGCGCGACGGCACCGGCCGTGACGTCCCGCGTGACGCCGTGGAACGTCACCTTCCCCGTGATGTACAGGCTGTCTCCCTTCTGCGTGAATCCCGTCCCGTCGAAACTCGCGTCGGGGTAATCGATCGCATCGATGACCTCCATTGCGTGCGAGTCGCGGTTCGAGTTACCGCTGTCGAACGTCGTCACATCCACGGTTCCCGCGACCTTTTTGAATTCCTTCGCTCCGGGGTCCGCCTCGACGTCGTATGTGACGTCCTTGCTGGTGGCCTCTATTTTGTGGAGCGGGTGCACCATCCTGTACGTCATCGACGATTCTCCCTTCACCTGCTTCAGGTGCCGCACCTGCGCGGGGGCGGGGACGACGGCAAGAACCGCGAGAAGAAAGAAGAGAAGGAGCACGAGAAGCGCCGACGTGGCAATGAGCGTCTTCATGAAATTCCCCCTAGAATGTGATGACGATAAGCGACGCGGCGAACACTCCCGTGGTGGCATACGCCGATATCTGGTGGAACCGGGCGGTCGGGAGGTCGATATAGCTGAAGCGCCCCGAACGCTTCTTGATCATATTGCCAACGATCGGCGTGAGCACCATGCCCGCGAAATGGACCCATGCGAGCGTTTTGTGAATCGTTGTCGTGCTCGTCTCGTCCCGCCGGATGAGGGGCGGGGGGGAAATCACCGCGAGCAGGCCCGTCAGCCCGTACGAGATGATCGTATAGGTAAGGAATTTGTTGTGATTGTTCTGGTCCGTGCGCTCCTGGCTCGCGATATTCTGCCCGTTCGGACCCTGTGTCGGAATATTCGAATCGTTCAGCGTCTTCTGCCCGTAGTAGAGCGTCGCGGCCATGAGCCCGAGCGTGACGAATCCGCCGATCTGGTGCATTGTCAGCATTGTTCTTCTCGCGGAAAGCTCGCTCTTGCGCGATTCGGGCGAAAGCTCCCCCGCGATCCCGATGGAGCGGAAGAAGCCGTGCTCCCCCCAGAGCCCGCTTTCCATGAAACTCATGTTCGACGGAAGGAGGCGGGCGGTGGAGCGCGGCGCCGCCTGGGCGACGGGGGTCGTGTCAGGGAACGCTGCCGAGGGGATGAGAAAATCCGATGTCCCCCAGCCGGCCTGGAACGCCGGGGCCTGAAGTGCGTCGGTTGCAGGGATCAGTGCCGGGCTTTCCGCCGCGGTCGCGCGCGCGCTGTCGCCGTCCGCCAGCGCGATGGGGGTCCATAAAATGAAAAACAAGAGAGCGGTGCAGAGGGCCTTCATCGTACGGTATCCTGTCGTTGTGTGTGGGTGTGCACGCTCCGATCCGCGGAGCGTTTATGAATACACATGGAGCGAGTTGCCTGTCAGCGTTGTCTTGTACGAACCCAGCGGACTCCCCGCCGGCCCGGTGATCACAGCTCCGGCGGGCGAAAACCGTGAGCCGTGCGCGGGACAGAAGAATGAGTTCGTACTGGCATCGAATACGACGGTGGATCCCTGATGCGTGCATGCGTAGCTGGCCGCAACGTAGCCGCTCTGGGCATGGGCCACGATCACGCCCACATTATTATAGACGTATCCCCCGACATTCCTGAGTGACGCGTTTGCCGCCGCCGTGAGGTCGAGCGTGAAGTCGACGTTGGCCGGGGCCATGATGTTCCCGCCGGCGTTCGGGTTCGTGCATGCCCCGAATGCCGCACCGCAGGCGCAGGCTGCGGCCCCGTACCCAAGTATCGACAGGAATTCCTTTCTGTCCATCCCCTTCCCCCTTTCGCGATGTCACCTGTGTGTGGTATGGCGCCGGCCGGGTCGTCCTTTCATGTATGAAGGAATACGCGCGTGATGCCGGAAAACTCTCCGCACTCCAGAGGGAGAACCCGATCGCTCAGAGGTTGTGATTGCGACTGGAGGCACACGCCGTACATCCCGGACACCTGTCAACGCCTGAAACTAGTAGCAATCCGGGATAACTCGTGGCTCCTTTGAGATTGGATGAAACGGGGCGACAGAAACAGCTTCATAACAATAAAGAAAAAGCTTATATTTGTCAAGGTATAGTTCACAGATTATAGTACATTTCGTACCGTATGTTACCATTTGGTAACCTTTCTTGTTTCCTCCGGGTTCGTCTTGCTACTCCCTCATGTGAATTCTATATTGCTCCTCATTATCGCCTTTCATCAGGCCGCCCCTTTCTCCTCACGCGCCTCGCAGTGAGCGTCAGGAAGGGCGGACAAAAACCCATTGCGGAAAGGACGTGGCATGATCGTTGTCGACAACGTCACGAAAACGTTCTCAGTCTCCCGACAGCAGCGGCGCGAGATGGGGCCCGAATTCAGGGGAACCCGCATCGACGCCGTCAGGAGTGTCAGCTTCACATGCAGGCCGGGACGGATATTCACGCTCCTCGGTCCGAATGGGGCGGGGAAAACAACAATGCTCCGGATGATCGCGACGATGCTCAGGCCGACGGGCGGCTCGATAACGGTCGCCGGGTTCGATGTCGTCACCCACCCTGTGGAAGTGCGGAAAAGGATCGGCTTTCTCACCGGGAATACCGGGCTCTACGACAGGCTGACGCCGGATGAGATGATAAAGTACTACGCGGACCTGTATGGGATGGACCCCGTCACGTATGCCCGGAGGCGCGAGGAGATTTTCGGGCTCCTCGGAATACAGGAATTCGCGGGACGGAGGATCGGCAAGCTTTCCAGCGGCATGAAGCAGAAAGTGTCCCTTGCACGGACGATCATCCACAATCCGGACGTCGTGGTGTTCGACGAGCCGACATCGGCGCTCGACGTGGTGACCTCGCGCGCGATCATCCAGCTCATCAGGCGGTGCCGGGAGGAGGGGAAGACCGTGATCTTCTCCACGCACAGAATGGGTGAGGTCAGCCTCCTGAGCGACGACCTGGCGATCATTCACAGGGGAAGCCTGATATTCAACGGATCGTACAAGGAATTTGAAACGCAGATGCAGACCCGTTCTGTGGAGGACGAGTTTGTGCGTCTGGTGGAGGCGGCCTGACATGAACCGGTTCGCGACGATATTCAGGAAGGAATTCACCGATACGATCCGCGACAGGCGGACGCTCTTTGTGATGATCGTGTTCCCCCTGCTTCTTGTGCCGGCGCTCATGATCATCGTGACGAACATGCAGATGTCGTCGATGAAGAAGGCCGAGGAGAAGACGCTCAGAGTCGCGCTCGTGGCGCGCGGCAACGCCGCGGGACTCGTTGCCGGACTGACGGGTCGCCCCGACATTCGCGTCGTCGAAGGGATCCCTGCGGACAGCATGGAGGCGATGATCGCCCGTGACAGCATCGACGCGGGGGTCGTCGTCGCTGCGGATTTCGACGCTCATGTGGCGGACATGAAGAGCGGGACGATACGTCTCTTCTACAAGTCGTCGGACGACTTTGACATGGTCAAGCGCCGCCTGTCGGACATCATCGCGGTGTACGAAAAGACGATCGTTACCGGCCGGTTTGCCCGGCTCAGGATCGACGCCGGGATCGTCACCCCCCTCTCGATCGAGGAGCACGATGTGGCGTCGATGAAGGAGCGGATTGGCAAGACGGTGGGGGGGATGCTCCCGTACCTGTTCGTCATCTTCTGCTTCATGGGCTCGATGTATCCTGCGATCGACCTTGCGGCGGGTGAGAAGGAGCGGGGGACGATGGAAACACTACTCACGGCGCCCGTGACCAGATTCCAGATTCTCCTGGGGAAATTCGCTGTTGTTGTGGTGACGGGGCTCCTGAGCGCGGTGGTCTCCATCGTCGGCATTTTCCTTGCAGTGCGTCAGGCCTCGACGATTCCTCCTGCGGTGTTCAACGCCGTCATGGCGATCCTCGACGTGCAGAGCGTCCTCCTGGTCCTGTCTCTCCTTGTCCCGCTCACCGTCTTCTTTGCGGCCTTCCTCCTTTCCGTGTCGATCTTTGCGAAATCGTACAAGGAGGCGCAGAGCATGATAAGCCCGCTCATGATCGTGATCATACTCCCGGTGCTCATCGGGCTGTTCCCGGGCGTCGCGCTTGATTCTGTCACGGCGCTCATACCGGTCCTGAACGTCTCCCTTGCGACGAAGGAGATCATTGCGGGGACGATCAAGCCGGGGCTTCTGGTTGAAGTGTATGCGTCGCTCTTCGTGCTGGCGGGTGCGAGTCTGTTCGGATGCGCCCGGTGGTTCGGGCGCGAAGAGACGATATTCAGAGGAGTCTGACCTGGACCATCAGGAGCCCCCTGCGTCGATAGGGACTTTCCTCTTTGATCTTCCCTTCGTATATTCATTTCCTGATTCGGCGTTTCATGACCGCATCCTTCTCTGTATCCACGGCATTTCGCGTGTGAAACCCTCCCGGGTAATCCGGAGCAACGAACCACAGGCTCAGAAAAGGCCCTGACCCATGCAGAACAGACTCATCCACAGAATCACTGCGACCGTCGTATTTTCCATCTCGCTGATCCAGTTCCTCCTGACGGTCCAGCCGTCTGTTCCGTTCTGGGATCCGGGGGAGCTTTCCGCCGCGGCATATATGCTTGAGGTTCCTCACCCCCCCGGTGGGCCTCTTTTTTCCCTCGTCGGACGGGTATTTTTCATGCTTCCGATCCCGGGTGACATCGGCCTGAGGATGAATCTGATTTCGGTTGTCTCCAGCGCCCTTTCCGTGCTCCTCCTCTACCTTGTGGCGGTCAAGCTCATACGTCACTATAAGGGAGGGGATCCTCAGACTCCCCTTGATGCGCTCGGCACGTTCGGGGCGGCGGCGATCGGCGCGCTGGCGTACTCCTTCAGCGACTCGTTCTGGTTCAGCGCGGTGGAAGCGAACTACTTCGCCGCGAGCACGCTCCTGTACCTCCTCGTTGTGTGGCTCATGCTCGCGTGGAACGAGCAGGCCGACACCCCCCGGAACGGCAGGTACATACTCCTGATGGTGTTCCTGACCGGACTTGCGGCGGGCGTGCATCTGATGAGCGTCCCCGCGATACTCGCGGTCGTCATGATCATCGTGTTCCGGAAGTACGTGACCGACCGGGAGTTCTGCCGCCAGTCGGCGTACGTGTTCCTCGGACACGTCGCCCTGCTCCTTATCATCGCCGCCGTGCTCTGGGCCAACCAGACGGGGCGGACGACGCCGTCGCTCGAGGACTCGCGCGCATTCGACCTGAAATTCAAGGAATGGATGGTCCTCCCGAGCATCATTGTCGTGGCACTGTTCAGGAAGAAAGTGTTCAACAGGAACTCGTTCTACTTCCCGGTGTTTGCAGGCGCGGTCGCGCTCGCGGTGATTTATCCCGGCGTGATCAAGATGCTCCCGGGCCTCCTCAGGACGATCGCGGGGGACAACATCGGCGGGGGGCTCCTCGTGCTTGTCGCGATGCTCGTCGCATTGGGCATCCTCGCCCGGTGGCTGGCGAAGGAGAAAATGACGCTGATGCACACCGCCGTGCTGGGAATTATGCTGGCGACGGCCGGATTCACGACGTATACGATGATTCTCATACGGTCGGGAAAAGACACCCCGATGAACGAGAACGAGCCGAAGACCTTCTCCGGACTTATCACGTATCTCGACAGGGAACAGTACGGGGAGTTTCCCATTTTCAAGAGACGGTGGTCCCAGGAATCGCACCAGCAGGCGATCTACACGACGTATTCGAGCGATCTCGACTTCTTCCTGAGCTACCAGATGAACCATATGTTCAACAGGTACCTCCTCTGGAACTACGTCGGCAGGGCGGGGGAAGCGCAGGATTCCGACTGGCAGTTCAAAGTCCTGTTCGGCATCCCGTTCCTTCTGGGGCTCGCCGGGCTCTACTTCCAGTTCCGCAACGACTGGAAGATGGCGTCGGTGTTCCTGATACTCTTCGTCGTGATGGGGTATCTTATCGCATTCTACCAGAACCAGCAGGAGTCGCAGCCCCGCGAGCGTGACTATTTCTATCCGGGCGCGTTTTCGATTTTCGCCGTCTGGATCGCGCTCGGGATCCGGGGGATACTCGACGTCCTCGCCGGGAAGGTCAAAGACGCGTCGCTCCTGCGCCCGCTCTCCCTTCTCGTCCTTCTCGTGGCGCTGTACTGCGTTCCGGTGAGGATGCTTCAGGCGAACTATCACACGCACGACCGCTCGAAGAATTGGGTCCCCTGGGATCTGTCCTACAACATGCTGCAGACCTGCGAGAAGGATGCGATCCTCTTCACGAACGGGGACAACGACACGTTCCCCCTCTGGTACCTCCAGGACGTCGAGGGGGTCCGCCGCGACGTGCGCGTGATCTGCCTGAGTCTTGCAAACACCCCCTGGTACATTCACCAGATGAAGGTGAAGCCGTACTACACCGATGCGCTCGCCGTGCCGATAAGCATGTCGGAGGACAGGATCCGTGCGATCGAACCGGTCCAGTGGGAGCCGCGCACGACAGACCTCCTGGTGAGCCCGGAGGCGATAGCGAAATTCGGCGTCACGGATTCGTCGATCCTTGCCACGCACAGGATTGCCTGGCGGATGCCGAACACGATGCAGTTCGGAGCGACGAAGGCGATCCGCGTGCAGGACATCCTGATGCGGGACATCATCCTGACGAACCAGTTCAGGCGGCCCATCTACATCGCCGTCACGTGCTCCCCCGACGCCAAGCTGGGGCTCGATGAGTATCTCTGGTTCACCGGACTGGCCTGGCACCTGGAGCCGAGGAAAATCACGCGTGAAGAGCTCGGGGTGGACCATGACGTCCTGGAGGGGAATCTGATGCACGAGCCTTCGGGATTCTCGCGGACCCCGGCCTACGGCTACAAATTTCGCGGGGTCGGAGACACGACGGTCTTTTTCGACGAGAATGCGAGCCGGTTGATGACGAACTACCGCTCCGCGTTCGTCCGGCTTGCCATGTCGTACGCGAACGCCAGGAACGACATCAAATCGAGCGCGGCCGTCCTCGACAGGATGGAGCAGATCATCCCCCGCACCAAGTACCCGATGGGATGGGAGCTGGAATCCGACCTCGCGCTGTTCTATCACCGGGTCGGCCGGCTTGACGAATTCAACACGCTTGCCGATGACGTCGAGGCGGAGTGTGAAAAAGCAATCGCGGAAGGGAAGGCGAACGTCAACTCGTACTACAACCCCTACCGGGTCCTCCTTGACTTGTACGATACGCGGAAGCAGTACGCGAAGGAGCATGAACTCCTGGAGACGCTGAACAGGACGTATCCGAACACTCCGGAGTTGAAGAGGCGTCTTGACGAAATCACGAAACTCGTGGCGGCGGACTCGGCAGCCCGCCCTGATTCGGCGCACTGAGGACGCCGGGTGACGCGCACAAGAAGCTCGAGGCGGCCGTCGTCTTCCGCCTCGTCGGGCCTGCGGTGAGCGCGACCGGGCTACTCAGATGGGAAGATCTCTTTGAAGAAATCCTTCATCGCCTGCCACGAACGCCTGTCCGCTTCCGGATTGTAGGCGGCACCCTTGCTGTTGTCGCTTCCGGCTCCTTTGATCGTGAAGCTGTGAACCGCTCCGCTGTACTGGACAAGCTCCCAGNNTACCCCCCCCTTGCGCATTTCATCCATGAATGCAGTCACGTCCGTCTGCTTCACGTACGGGTCGTCGGCGCCGTGGAGCACGAGGACTTTTCCCTTGATATTCTTTGCGTCGTCCGGCGTCGGCGTGGCCAGTGAGCCGTGGAACGTGACAACCCCCTTCACGGGGGCTCCGCTCCTCGCAAGTTCAAGCGAGGCGCCCCCGCCGAAACAGTATCCCATCACCGCAAGCCGCGAAGGGTCGGCCTCCGGGCGGCCTGCGAGGAAGTCAAGCCCCGCCCTGGCCCGGGCCCGGAGGAGCCCCCTGTCCTGATAGAACTTCCCCGCTTCCGTTTGTGCCTCCTGCGCGTTCTTCGGGCGGACCCCCTTTCCGTATATGTCCGCTGTCAGCGCCACGTACCCGAGCCCCGCGAGCATCTCCGCCCTCATTTTCGTGTCGTCTGAAACACCCATCCAGTCGTGTATGACGAGTATCCCCGGGCGCTTCCCCGAAATCGACGGATCATAGCACAGATAGCCCTGGAGAACGACGTCTCCCTGCTTGTACTCCACAGCTTCGGTCTTTACAGTCGCTGAGGCGCGGCCCGTCAGCGCGAGTACGGCGAGAACTGCCAGAAAACCCTTCATGGGTACTTCTCCTGTATGAATGGTGGGATAAGCCTGCTCACCCCAATCAACAGGCGGGCCGCATTCCCGGTTCCCGCCGTCCGGTGACGCCCGCTTGCCTTCTCCGGCCCCGGGACATATATTGTTCCCTCATTATCACCTCCGGCCAGATTATGAACTCAGGACGCTTCGCCCGATCGCTGCGCGCATTTGTGCGCCTCGACTCCCATCACAGGGTTTTCATCTCGTTTGTCGTCGGCGGGACTGTCTTTGCTCTGACCCCGGCAGGGCTCCCGTTCGCGTCCCGGATGGCTCTCGCATGGATCGCGTTCTCGGGTGCGCTTCTCCTCCTCGCCTGGGCCGTTATTGCCTCGGGGGACCCGGGCGCAGTACGGCGCTCCGCCGTCCTGCAGGACGCGGGCCGGAGCCTGATATTTGTCCTTGTTCTCCTCGCATCGTGCGGGAGCCTCTGGATCGTCTGGGCCCTCCTGGGGCTCTCGAAGGGTCAATCGGGGGCAGCGTATGCCCTCACCATGGGTCTCTCCCCCCTGGCTGTCGTGTTCTCCTGGTGCCTCGTCCACACCCTTTTTACGCTCAGGTACGCGCACATCTTTTACGGGGCGGGGGAGATTCACGGGACGCATCACGGGGGTCTGGAATTCCCGGGGGATCACCTGCCGGACTACATGGACTTCGCGTATTACTCGTTTGTCGTCGGGATGACCGCGCAGGTCTCGGACGTGCAGGTGTCGTCGAGACTCCTCCGCCGCCTGACGCTCGTGCACGGAATCATATCGTTTGCGTTTAACACGATCATACTGGCACTCACGATCAACGCGCTCGCATCCGCCACGCTCTCTTAGGCGCGGCTGACCATCGATTCCGTTCTACCTGCTTCTGTCCGGATACGGCGGAGGCGGCGGGATGACGACAGGGTGATCCTTCAGCTCTTTCATGATCACCTCGATCGCTTTATTCAGCTGATCGTCGACCCCCGCGTATTCCCTCGCCGGATCGTTGTCCACGACGATGTCCGGCTCGACGCCCTTCCCTTCCATGATCCATTCTTTCCCCTCGACGTCGTAGCGCGAGAACTCCGGCCTGTTCAGGAAGCCGCCGTCAAGGAGCGGCAGCGTGCCCCTGATCCCCACGACCCCTCCCCACGTGCGCTTCCCGATAAGAGGGCCGAGGTTGTTCTTCCTGAACCTGTAGGCGACGATGTCTCCGTCTGAGGCGGAGAATTCGTCGATGAGCATCACCTTCGGCCCGAGGATCGTCCCCGCCGGATCGGGGGAGGGGGCGGCGTTGCGCGCGACGTCGATCATCGTGAATTGCCTGCGGAGCCTCTCGATGATCTGCGGCGAAACGTTGCCGCCGCCGTTCCCCCGGACGTCGACGATGAGCCCCTCCTTGCGCGTTTGCGGGTAGAAGTACTTCGCAAACGTGTTCAGCCCCTCCGTCCCCATGTCCGGAATGTGAATGTAGCCGATCTTCCCGCCCGTCGCCTTCGAGACCTTCTCGATATTCCCTTCTATCCACTTCAGGTAGTAGAGCTCGTGCTCGTCCGCCGTCGGGACGACGACGGTCTCGTGGCTCCCTTCCTCCCGCGGCTCTCCGTTCACGCGGAGCGTCACCTGATGGCCCGGCGTGTTGACGAGCGCCTCGTAGATGTCGGGCATCGCATTCGTCGTCTTCCCGTTCACGGCGATGATGTAGTCCCCCTCCTTCACGCTGACGCCGATTTCCGTGAGCGGGGACCTCGCGTTCCTGTCCCAGTTTTCTCCCTTCAGTATCTCCGTGATCCTGAAGTAGCGGCTGGACGGGTCGCGTTCGATTTTCGCGCCAAGAAGCCCGGTGGCAATCCTTTCCGGCTTCGGATACTGTCCCCCGCCCACGTAGGAGTGCCCGATGTTCAGCTCCGAAATCATCTCGCCGATCACGTACGTCAGATCCGCCCGGTGGTTGACGAACGGTAGAAGGACCTCGTACTTCTTCCGGACCCCCTCCCAGTCCACCCCCTGGAGGTGAGGATCGTACATGAAGTCGCGCATCTGCCTCCAGCATTCGTGGAATATCTGGTTCCATTCCGCGCGGAGGTCGAGCGTGACCTTCATCTCCGCAAGGCTCAGGTGCTCTTTCGCGTCGATCTTCGAGGTCGGCGCGTCAATGATGGCGTACTCGCCGGACTGGCTCACGAGCATCTTCTTGCCGTCAGCGGAGATCTCGAAACCGCCCGCTTCCCCCAGGTCGGTTTCCTTCTGCTTGTCGAGCTCGTACACGAGGAGCCGAGGTTTTTCGTCTTTGCTCCCGCCCCGGATGTAGTACAGTTTTTCTCCCGCGCTCTCCAGGTTCCGGTAGGCGGCCCCCTGTACGGGGAGCGCGGCAATGCGTGACCCGATCCCTTCAGGGTCGACGGTGACGGTCACCTGCTTCTCCGCCTCCTTCTTCTCGTCGGGCTTCCCCTTTCCCTTCTCCGCGCCCTTGAGTGCGACTTCGTCGCTTCTGGGCTCGAACGGGGACTTTGTGGCCTGCGCGAGCGTGATGAGATAAATCCCCCCCATATCACTGTAGATGTGGTTGAACTCGGTCTGGCCGAACACCGGGTGAAACGTTCTGTCCGAAACGAAGAAAAGGTACTTTCCGTCGGAACTGAATGCGGGTCCGTAGGAGTCGTACCAGCCGTCAGTCACCTGGGTCGTCCGTTTGTTTTCAACCGAGTAGAGCTGGATCGTTGTGAGGGTCTTCTCCTCGGGCCGGGCGTAGGCGATCCACCTGCTGTCAGGAGACCAGCAGTAGTCCGAGAACTCCCATGCCGTCGCCGAGGCCACCTGCGTGACCGACCGGGATTCCACTTCGACGTACTGGAGCCGCAGTTTCTTGTCCGCCCACAGTATCCTCTTGCTGTCTGGGGACCAGTAAGGCTGGTACTTGTATGTATCCCCTCCCGTGGTGATCTGACGGGCGGCCGAAAGGCCGTCCTGCGGGGCGATCCAGATCTCATCCTCGCCGGTCGCGTCGGAAATGAACAGAATGGATTTGCCGTCCGGCGACCATTTCGAGTTCCGCTCGTGCACACCCGGGGTCCCCGTCAAATTGCGGGTGTTGCCGTATTTCGCGGGGACGGTGAACACGTCTCCGCGCGCGCCGAAAAGTGCCCTGCTTCCGTCAGGCGCGATCTCGAAGTTGGTGATCTCCTTGCTGACGTCGTGCAGGCCGCCTCTCCCGGAGGCGAAGTCCTCCCCGATCATGATGCTGACTTTCCGCGTCTGGCCGGTCGCCAGGTCGTGCCTGTAGATGAACCCGCCGTTCTCGAAGACGATCGCGCTGTCGCCGAGCGATGGAAACTTGATGTCATAGTCGGCAAACGACGTCAGCTTCTCCGTCCCCCGCGTGCCGGTGTCATAGGCGTACAGATTGAATCTCTTGTTTTCATCCCTGTCGGAGATGAAGTAGATCCTGTTGCCGGCCCACATCGGATACACGTCCTGCGCCGGATTGTTCGTGATGTCCGTCGTGCTCTTCGAGGCGAAATCATAGATCCAGATGTCGTCCGCCTGCCCGCCGCGGTACCGTTTCCATGTGCGGAATTCCCGGAACACCCTGTTGTACGCCATCTGTGTCCCGTCGGGGGAGAAGGAGCACCAGCCCCCGCGCGGGAGGGGAATTTGTTCCGAAGGGCCGCCTGATGCCGGCACGCTGTAAAGCTGTCCCTTGAAATCGTCCCATTCCTTCCAGCGCGAGCGGTACACGATGTGCGCATTGTCCTTCCACGCCATCACGATGTTGTTCGGGCCCATCCGGTCGGAGACGTCGTCCCTGCCGAGCGTCGCCGTGAACGTGAGCCGGCGCGGGACTCCCCCTTCAGAGGGCATTGCATACACCTCGGTGTTCCCGTCGTATTGCCCGGTGAATGCGATCGTCGATCCGTCCGGCGAGAACCGTGCAAACATTTCGAACCCCGCGCCGTCGGTCAACCTTCGCGCCACCCCTCCGGATGAAGAGACGGTGTACAGATTTCCTGCGTACGTGAAGACGATCTGATTCCCGTGCGTCGCGGGGAAACGTAGAAGGCGCATCTCCTGCTGGGCGCAGAGCGATCCCGCGGCGAATGCGATAAGCGCGATAAGTGAGTGGACGCGTGCAACGTGCATGGGAAATTCCCTCCGGTGGGTTGTTGTGGGCTGATACCTGGCCCCGATTATACGATATTTTCGCATGCGGGTTGCATGCGCGGCGGATTCGCTTTTTGAGGCGGCTTTCCGTATCTTTTATCATGACAAATCCAGGAAAGGAAAGTATGAAAATATTGGGAAAGCGTTATACCGGGGATTCTCTTCAGCTTCCTGTTCCTCTGGACATCAAACCGGAGATCGTCACGAAACTCCGCACCACAGGTCAGCAGGTGAGCGCCCTCTACTGGCTGGAATTCTGGCACGAGGCGCTTGACAGGGCAATCGTCATCAACACGAACAACCGGAAACCGGTTCAGGATCTCAAAAGGGTCGAGGAAGAATACGCGGGAATGATCGCCACTCTGAAGGAGGGATTGAAGCGGTCGTCCTTGAAATCGGCGTAAGCGACTTCATCCCGCAGGCTGCGATGTAATCGCGTTTACGAATGCCCCGCCGGATGGCGGGGCGTTTCTCATGTTGCTGTACCGTTCTCACGTCCACACGCCGGGGATCTTCTCCCCGCACCCCCTGCACTTTCCGTTCGTGATCTCCTGCTCCACGACCGTGAATCCCTTCCGTTCCACGACCCTTTTCCCGCACCGCGGGCAGTAGGTGTTCTCCGCGTCGTGCCCCGGGACGTTGCCGATATACACGTAACGGAGTCCTGCGGCGATCGCTGTTGCCCGCGCCTTCTCGAGGTCGGCGACCGGCGTGGGGGGGATCTGGTTCAGTTTATACAGCGGCACGAACCTGCTGAAGTGCAGGGGCGAGTCCTGCAGCCCGTTTGCACAGAGCCACTCCGCCATTCGCTTGATCATCGCCCCGTCGTCGGTCCACGTCGGTATGACGAGGTTTGTGATCTCGAGCCACACCCCTTCTTCTTTGAATATCTTCAGCGTACGCAGGACGGGGTCGAGGTGCGCGCCGTTCAGCGTGACATACACGCTGTCGTCGAAGCTTTTGAGGTCGATGTTCGCGGCGTCGATCACGCGGCAGAGCTTCCTGAGCGGCTCTTCGTTGATGTACCCGCTCGATTTGAAGACGTTGCGGATCCCGTGCCTGTGCGCCTCCTGCGCGGTATCGAATGCGTACTCGTAAAACGTCACGGGCTCCGAATACGTGTATGCGATCGAGGCGCACCCCGCGCTTCTGCATTCGGCGACGACCTTCTCCGGCATCATGTCGGCGTTCTCGGTTTCGTCCGGCCTCATCTGCGAGATCTGCCAGTTCTGGCAGTTAAGGCACCGGAGGTTGCATCCTGCGGCCGCGATCGAGTATGCCTGCGAGGAAGGGAGAAAATGGAAGAGCGGCTTCTTCTCTATCGGGTCGATATGAACGGCGCACGGGTTTCCATATGCGGTGGAATAGAGTTTTCCCCCGCTGTTCACCCGGTTCCGGCAGCGTCCCGTCTCTCCTTCGGCCAGAAGGCACCCGTGGGGGCATTTGAGGCACTGGAGTCCGGAGGGCGTGGAGGCATAGAAAAGGGCCTCTTTGCTCCACCTTCCGGGACCCTCCGTCCGGGCCGGGCCGAAAAGCGATCTGATGTCGGGAGGAAGTCTCCTCATCTCCCCGGGACCGACGAGGCATGCCGACGCTCCGAGACCGCAGAGTTTCAGGAATTCCCGCTTGCTGTATTCTCTCATGCGTAGTTCCTCCTGACAGAGATACAGAGTATTCCCCCTCCCGCCGCGACCGCGCCGGCGACAAGACTGACGCCCATCAGGCCGAAGAGAGGTATGGCGTAGACGCTGACAAAGAGCGCGCCCAGGGCGGACCCGAACAGATCGAGCCCGTACAGCTCCGACGCCGCCGCGGAGGTGCTCCCCCGCCGCACGCGCGAAGCGATCGCGAATTCCATCCCCGTCAGAAGCGCCGCGCCGGACGCAATGCCGGTGATGACACACTGCACGAGAAGAGGCGAAGACTTCATCGCCGCGAGGAGAAGAAGCGCGGGGGGCAGGAGGAAACAGAGGAGTGCGACGGCAAACTGCACGGCAATGAAACTCCTGATTCCCCCCCGCGGGAGGATCGATCCGGCCAGGAACGTCCCGCCCGCGAGTCCGGCCATGAACGCGGTGACGAGTATCGCCGTCATCTGATAGAGCGAACCGCAGAGCACCTGGAACGAGATCATGAGGACGATCTCCAGCGAGGAGGCCGCAAATCCTCCGGCAAAGACTCCGGCGCCGACAACGGTGAAACGTCCCAGGAGAAGAATGAGCGCAAACCCGGCGGTCAGAAGCCAGGGCCCGGGCATGAACCCGAAGTAGCTAAGCCAGTAGGCAAGCTGGCGGTAGTAGCACACGGGCGAAAAGTCCCTGTTGACCGTCGCCGCGGGGTCAAGCGCCGCCGTCAACTCCCGGCTCCGTGCCGCGACCTGCGTATCGTCGATATAGAAATGGTTGACGTATTCCGTCCTGATGGTGCGCGCGTCAACAAGCCGCGTGACGCCGATGTCGAGCGGCCCGTCGGAGGCCAGGAAGTAGTTCTTTTCTCCCGGGACGATGAGGACGTGGGCGAAGACGCGCCCGAGCGTCACGTACAGAATCGAGCTCAGACGCCGTGCTTCGTTCCCCTGGTACTCCGCGGCGGGAAGAAGGCTTATGGAGACGACCCCGCTGTCGGAAAGCACCCTTTTGAGCTCGCCGAAGAACTCCAGCGTATAGAACCGGTTGAGCTGGGCCGTCGCCGGGTCCGGGACGTTGATGAGCGCCGCGTCGTACCTGTGCGGCGTTGTGCGTACGAACATGCGCGCGTCCCCTTCAATGACGGAGACCCGGCCGTCAACGGGGAGCGGTGCGAATCTCATCCCGGCGCTGACGACCCACGGGTTGATCTCCACCTCGTCGAGGGCCTGCACGGGGTATTTCAGAATCTCCGCCGTCGCGCCCGACATCCCCCCGCCGACGAGAAGCACCCGGCGCAGGGCGGGTCGCTGTACGAGGCAGTAGTGGACGGTCTCCTCACTTGCGGTCACGTCGTTTGTCGAAAACATGATCGTGGAGTTCTCGAAAAAACTGATCTCCCCTCCCCGGCGCGTGAGCGTCAGGTTCCCGTACGGGGTGTCCCTGAAATACACGATCTCCTCTCCGGGGAACAGAAATTTCCGCGTCCATGTATCTGCGCCGTTTGTGAGGAGCGCAGCGGCTGCGGCCGCAAGAAGAATGATCATGGCTGCCGTCGCTCCTCGCGCCCGCGCGTTCCGTGCGAGGAAGAGCGCAATGCAGAGGTCGGCGATAAGGAGGACGAAAAGAGTCTGAAACGTCTCGAGAAACGGCGTGAGCGCCAGCGTGAACACCGCTCCGCCAGCCGCGCCGCCGAGGGCTTCCCACGCGTAAACGCGGGCGGTGCTGTTTTCCCCCTCTGCGGCGGAGAAAAGACGGACGAAATACGTAAAGAGGAACCCGGAGAGGAGGCAGTACGGCGCGAGTATGACGAGTGAGGCGCAGAGCGCCTGGAGTATCCCCACCATGCTCCCTGCGGTGAAGACGACGTTCCGCCCCGCACGGAGGAGGAGGACCGTCGCAGGGGGGAGAATGCCGGCGCATGCCAGTGCCGCCGCCGGTGCGGAGCGGCGGGTGCTGCGTGAGCGCGATAACCGGCCGAGGAATGCCCCCGCCCCCGTCAGCATCATCCAGCTTGCAAGGACGACGCCGATAACGAGCTCATTTCCCTGAAAGACGGAAACAAATTCGCGCAGAAGTATCACCTGGGTGGCAATCGAGGTCATCCCCAGTGCGGCCACTGCTGAGGCGGGACCTTTAGCCTTCCGGTTCTCCAAAGACAAACGCCTCGTAAACGTAAAGGTCCGCATCCTTCCAGCCGTCCCAGCCGATCCCCGCTTTGTCCTGCGCGCAGTGCCCGAGGAATTCATCTTTCGTCCAGCGGGTTTCCTGCGCAACCTGGGGAAGGAATGTGCCGGATCGGGCTCCCTTCTTCATATAGATCCCCTGTGTCCCGAGATGGAACTCGTCAATCGAACGGATCCTGCGCATCGGCGTGAGAACGGAAATCTCGATCCGGATGCTCGTCACTTCGGACGGCAGGACGGGAGTGAACCGGTAGTCCTGCGATGCGGCCGCCACCGCCATGCTCTGGACGACGCTGTAGAGCGGTTCGGCGGCGTCGAACCGGCCGATGCATCCCCGGAGCGCTCCGTGTTCGTTCAGCGTCACGAACGCTCCGCACGGCGTCCTGAGCGGGGCGGTGAGCGTCCGCGGATCGATGTCGGGGACGGTCCCGTGCAGGACAAACTCGTCAACGGTCCTGCGCGCGATGGCAAGGAGCGTGTCCTTTTCCGCACCTGAAAGGGAGAATCCGGATTCTGCGTTTTTCTCCTGTCCTGCGGATACCGCGATGGCGTTGTACCCGACAACCCTGTCCCGTTCCCCGGCGGGGGAGTCCCCCGAATTTTTGTACTGCACGCGGGTGAACCTGTGTGAAGTCCCTCCCGCGGTCATGTAGAGGAGCGTCAGGACGGCCGACCACCCGCAGAGACTCGTCGCGAGATTCGGAATGCCGGCCCCGGCGTTCCGTTCCATTGTCGCGATCAGGCTGTCCGGGGAGTTCGTCTCTATCGCTTCCGCCGTCGATCTGTCGACCCTGACGGCGTCGTCGTATGCAGGATAGTGGGAAAAATCCGAGCTTATCACGAAGAGATTCCGCCCGTTCAAATACGGGCGGAGCGCCCCGGCGATCGTCCTGCACGTTTCGGGGGAGTTTGCTCCGACGACGATCGGGACGATCCGGAAATGCCCCGGAAGTATGTGCTGGAGAAACGGCACCTGCACCTCCACGCTGTGCTCCGAGGCATGGGCGTCCGTCCTGTTGCTGAATGCCCGGCAGGTGCGGATCAGCTCTTCTCCAAGCTCCCGGTTCACCTCCACGGTGCCGAGGGGAGTGATGAAGTTCCCCGCGGTATAGACGGATGCGCCTTCGAACCCGACGGTGTGGCTCGGGCCGATGATGAATATGTTCTCGAACCTTTTTGTCCTGTCGATCGTATTGTATCCTGAAGCGGCAACTTCGCCGGAATAGACGTACCCCGCGTGGGGGACAATGATCGCCACGACGTCCCCGTTTACCCGTGAAGGGAGTGCCCGGGAAAAGAGGTCGGTAAGCATCCGGTCAAGTTCGCCGCGCGAGGCCGGATAGAAAAGGCCCGCAACGGCCGGCGGCCGGTCCGTGCCCGGTTTCTGCGCGGAGCATGCAGACGCAAGGAAAAGGACGGGGGCAACAAAAAGAAACAGAATACTCTGGTCCATGGGGGGGCCGTCAGAAGTGACGTCGTTGTGTGCGGCATTCTCTCCGGTCAATCTAACCGAACCCCCGTGCAATGTCAACGTGATGAATCTCTGCTGAGCATCCCTCGGCAGAAAATCGTATATTTTGTCGGATTTCACTTCCCGGATACTTCAGACCCGCCATGGATTCGTTTGCCGAAACGATAGCAGCACAGACCGAACGGTATCTTGCCCTCTGGTCGGAAACCCCCGCGGCCTTTCCCGATTCCCTGCGCCGCTTCTCCTCGTCGGCGAGGGCGGAGAAGGAGGGGGAGGTGGAAATTCTTCTGGAGAAGACCATTCCGCGTCTGGATCACTACGGTGATATGGACCAGGGAGCCCGGGAGCGCTACCTCGGGAGGGCGCATACGGCGCTCGGCAGGCTCATGACGGGGGAGGGAGACCCTGAGGTGAACCGGTTCTTCGAGGAGTGCGAGTCGGCCGGGAAACTGTTCGTGCGCAGGGCCAGGGAGCACGACCCGGCCCTCTCCGACGACGACATCCACCAGGCACTCAGGAACCAGTGGGTATTCAACAGCATGCAATCCTCCCTGTCTCATCCCGTGACGCTGACCTCCGCGTCGCTCGGCTACAGCCTGATGTACCCCTGCACGGACAATCTCCTCGACGGCCCGGTGCGGACGCATGAGGAAAAAATCCGGTTCAATCGGTCGCTTGCGTCATGCCTGCAGGGAAATACGGCGGAATGCGATTCCACGGAACTCCGCGGCTTTCCTGCGCTCCTGCAGATGGTCGAAGAGGACTACCCGCGGGGGGAATTCCCCGATGTGTATCGGAGCCTCCGCGCGATCCACGCGGCGCAGGAGAGAAGTCTCCTCCTTCACGCTCCCGTCGGGGATCGCCAGGAAGGATCTCTCCAGTCGCTGACGATTGAAAAGGGGGGGGCGTCCGTCGTCGTCGACGGGGTTCTCGTCTCCGGGACGCTGGCCCCCGATGCGCTGCACGCGTTCTTCGGGTACGGCGTCGTGCTCCAGTTCATCGACGACCTTCAGGACATCCCCCATGACGCTGCGGCGGGGCACTCCACGATGTTTACGCGGTTGTGCCGGAGGGGACCCCTCGATGAAATCACCGGCAGGCTTATCAACTTCACGTGCAGCACGATCCGTCTCCTCGACGGGGTGTCTCCCGCCCCGGGCGCACCGCTCTCCGGCCTGATCCGGGGGAGCTGCATGTTTCTTATCCTGGAAGCGGTTGCGCGATACCCTCAATTCTTTTCGCTGCCGTTTCTCGCCGCCGCCGAGGAATTCTCACCGCTCAGGTTCACCTACCTCGGCGGGCTGCACGACCGGGTCAGGACCGCCCTGGCAGCCCGGGAACATTCCCTCTTCCCCGCATAAAATGCAGAAAGGACAGTCATCCCGATGATACGCAGTGCGTTCGTCACCCTTTTCCTCGTCCTGGGATTCTCCATCCCCGGTTTCGGCCAGCTCCCGCCGCTTATCGACAGGGAGCTTTTCTTCGGTGACCCGGAGATATCGGGATCCCAGATCTCTCCCGACGGCAGATACATCACGTTCCTGAAACCGTTGAACGGGGTGCGCAACATCTGGGTGAAGACCCGCTCGGAACCGTTCGACAGTGCGCGGCCGATCACCGCCGACACGGCACGGCCGGTGAGTTCGTATTTCTGGTCGCTGGACAGCAAATTTGTCCTGTATGTCCAGGACAAAGGGGGAGACGAGAACTACAGGCTGTATGCGGTGGATCCGGACGCGGCCGCCGATCCGGCGGCGCGTACGCGGGATCTGACTCCCGGGGGAAAAGTCCGTGTCGAAATCATCGATCTCCCCCGATCGTCTCCCGGCGAGATCATCATCGGCGTGAACGACAGGCGCCCCGATCTCCACGACGTGTACCGCCTCAACATCGCCACGGGCGCAAAGACGCTCCTCTGGAAGAACGACAGGAACGTCGTCGGATGGCTGGCCGACCTCGGCGGAAACCTCCGGCTCGGCGTGCGGCAGACGTCGGACGGCGGAACGGAGGTCCTCCGCATCGACGGGGAATCTCTCACCCGGATTTATTCCGTCAACGAACAGGAAGAGTGCTCCCTTATCAGGTTCACCCCGGACGGGAACAAATTCTATCTTGCCACAAACAGGGGGGCGGCGGCCGACAGGACGCAAATTGAGCTGTTCGACATGAAGACCGGAACGACGACGCTTGTGGAGAAGGATCCGGAGAACGAAGTGGATTTCTCGACGGCCATCTTCTCCGACGTCACAAACGAGCTCCTGGCGACGGTCTATGTCGGCGACCGGATGCGCCTCTATCCGAAACAGGAACAGTTCGCGCGCCAGTGGGAGCAGATGAAGAAGGTCCTTCCCCCCGGGGAGTATTCGTTCGGGTCGTCGACGCTCGACGAGAACATCTCCCTCGTCGGTGTGTCGAGCGACGTGAATCCGGGCTCCCGCTACCTGTTCGACCGCACCACCGGGAAGGCCGAGCTTCTCTACAATGCGAGACCCAATCTCCCCTCCGCGGACCTCGCAGCCGAAAAGCCGGTCCGGTACACCTCGCGCGACGGGCTCGTCATTCCCGCCTACCTCATCCTTCCCCGGGGCGTGCCGGCGGAGAATCTTCCCGTGGTGATCCTGGTCCACGGGGGTCCCTGGGGAAGGGGTTCATGGGGCTACGATCCGGAAGCCCAGTTCCTGGCGAACAGGGGGTACGGCGTCCTGATGCCGAATTTCAGGGGCTCCACCGGCTACGGGAAGAAGTTCCTGAATGCGGGAAACAAACAGTGGGGCACGGGGTTCATGCAGCACGACATCAGCGACGGCGTCAAGTACCTCGTTGTCGAGAAGATCGCCGATCCGAAACGGGTGGCGATCTACGGCGGCTCGTACGGGGGCTATGCGACGCTCGCGGGGCTCGCGTTCACACCCGACCTGTACGCCGCGGGGGTCTCCTATGTCGGTCCTTCCAATATCATCACGCTCCTGAAATCCATCCCTCCCTACTGGGCCCCCGTGAAAAAGATGTTTGACGTGCGGGTCGGGGACATGTCGAAGCCCGACGAAAAGAAGATGCTCGAGTCCCAGTCTCCGCTGAACTCCGCGGGGAACATCAGAGCGCCGCTTCTCGTCGTGCAGGGGGCGAACGATCCACGCGTGAACAGGGGGGAATCCGACCGTATTGTGATCGCGCTGCGCGACCGCGGCCGGCCGGTTGAATATCTCGTTGCCCCCGACGAGGGGCACGGATTCGCCGGGCGGGACAACAGGATGGCCCTGTACACGGCGATGGAGAAATTTCTCGCACAGCACATCGGCGGGCGTTACCAGGAGAGTGTCGCGCCCGAGGTGCAGAAGAGGCTCGACGTCCTCACCGTTGACGTGAAATCGTTGAAAGCGCCCGATACCGCGCATGCGGAGTCGCCCGCGCCGCGGGCGGTTCTAAGGCCGTCCAGGATTTCCGCGTCGACGCAGACGTACACGACAAGCTTCTCGATGGGTGGACAGAAGATGGTCATGACGACGACGCGGTCGATTACCGCCGCCAGCGCGAACGGGAAGAAGTTCTGGCGGGTCGTCGACGTCACGACGGGGGGGATGGGCGCGGGGACGGACACCGTCGACATCGACGCACAGACCGGGTGCACCCTCCACCGTGCCGCGCTGCAGGGTCCCGGAATGCTGCTTCTCCGGTTTTCGCCGGAAGGGGTGTCCGGAACAATGACGATGCAGGGGAAGGTGATTCCGGTCGACGTAAAGTTTTCCGGCGGGATCGTTTCAGACAACGCGGGGATCGACGTCGCCCTCTGCACGCTCCCGCTCGCCGAGGGGTACCGCTCGACGCTCAACATGTTCGATTCCTCGAACTGGAAGGTGAGGCCGATGACCGTCGCGGTGTCGGCCAGGGAGAAGATAAGCACCGGCGCGGGCTCGTTCGATGCGTTCGTCGTGGATGTGAAGCCGGCGGACGGGGGGAGCGGCGCGCTCAAGTACTGGATCAC
>PMJQ01000042.1:0-3512 GCA_003157485.1 Ignavibacteriota bacterium | reverse complement strand
CGCTTCAGAGCTTCTCTCCGCATTCGGCGCAGAACTTGGCGCCGATCGTGTTGACGCGCTGGCATTTGGAGCAGCGGGGGGGCGCGAGCGATTTGCCGCATGACGGGCAGAACCTTGCGTCTTTTGCCACGCGCGCGTTGCAGTAATAGCACACCGTCGTGTCCTGCTGCGGTGCCTTGAGCGCGGGAGCGCTTTCCTCCTGGTCGTCCTGTATCTCGCGCGTCGCTTTCCTGAATTCCTTCATCCCCTTGCCGAGGCCTGCGGCGAGTTCCGGTATCTTCTTCGATCCGAAGAATATCAGAATGATAAGGATGATGATGATGAGCTCGGTTGCACCGAGGTTCCCCATGAATTCCTCCGAATGTATATGGAAGGAAAATACGGATTTCCGCGCCTTAAGTCAAAACCCCCCGTCTTCGGGGGATCCGGCCTACGCGGGGACGTCCTTCGATGCCGGCGCGGTCGCAAGGCATGTGTAATATTCGCTCCCCCCGTAGTACAGCCACCATGTGCCGCCGCGCAGCGTCAGCGCATTGAAAAATATGCAGTCGCGGAACGTCGAGATCGGCCTGTGCGGAGGCGCGGCGTCGAGTCCGCTTTCCCACGGGTACGCTTCCTCGGCGGCGAGTACCGGCCTGGGAAGACAGGCCCGGGGCCGCTCCGGTTCGGCGAGCGAGAACAGGACCTCGCCGATAGCGTAGAAATGTCCCGTGTGGTTTCCGCCGGTAAAGAGTATGATATCGTCGGGGCGCTCTTTCGAATGGCGGGCGAGTGCGAGGCACCCCTCGCCTCCCGGCCAGCGTTCCCCGACCTCCCGTGACTCCCAGTGGATCAGATCGTTGGAGTACGCGATGAGTCCGTCATTAATATACATGACGAACTTTCCGTTTGCCTTCACCGCCCCATTGTGGGGGTCGTGGAGCACGACCCCGTTCCTGTGCGTTCGCGTTGCCCGGGGGAAGACGATCCCGTGTTTCTTCCAGTGGAGGAGGTCGGCGGACGTGGCAAGGAATGTTCCGTTCACGGAGTGGTCCGCCTGGTGCTCCCAGTCCCACTGGTTGCAGAACAGGTAATACGTTCCCTTGTACTCGACGATGTTGACGTCTTCATAGCTGTACCGGTGGTCCGCCCCCTTCCGGAAAAACGGGCTGTGTTCGGTGTCTTTGGTGAAGTGCACTCCGTCGGAGGAGGTCGCAACGCCGATGTCGCACATGTAGTCAAAGTCGCTTTTCATCTCCACGTCGAGCGGGCGTTCCCCCCTGTACACGTAGTAGAAAAGCCCGTTCCGGACGACGACCCCTCCGTTGTGAACCCCTCCGTCCATCCTCCCGGTGTCCCACGCGCCCGGAGTCGGCGCAAGGACAGGGTTACCGGGGTGCTTCGTGAACGGGCCGATTGCCCATGGAGCCCCGCGCCACATCTCATGTTCGTCCGCTTCTCCGGGGGGGAATCCCCCCCAGTATTCCTTCGGGTTGAATACCTGCTTGCGCCAGCGTTCGGCGTACGCCTCCGAGGGGAAATCGATTTTCCCATTCCCCGCCTGTACAACCTCGTTCGCATGTTTGTCTTTCAGGTCGGTCCCTTTCAGTCCTGTGTACGTTGGGAAATAATCTATTTGACTTTTCGCTGAATCGCAATTCCTATTTCCGCTATTCACTCATCCCAAGGGATTAACCACAAAAATGACTTGACTTTCACGATCAGGTTGTGTAGTATCAAAACGTTTCGATACCAAGTCCGCTCCCGCAGCACGCATCCACGGAGTTCTCTCTCAAGATTCTGGCATTTTTTCACATTTTGACAGGATGAGACACATCTAGCCCCTTTCTACCCGCTCCAGACCTTAAAGCGTTTCGAGGAATCTAGTGTGAAGCACCGCCCGACCATCCGAGATGTTGCCAGAAAAGCGGGGTTATCCCTGTCGACGGTCTCACTCGTGATTAACAACCGGGGGTACGTCAGCCCGGAAACGCGCGAATCGGTCCTCAAGGTCGTCAGGGAGCTCTCCTACCATCCGACGCGATCAGCGCGCGGCCTGGCCTCCAAAACGAGCGGGAACATCGGTTTCATCCTCTCCGAAGAACATTTCTCCCAGGCGGAGCCGTTTTACACGCGCATTTTCCTCGGGACCGAATTCGAGGCCCGCATCCATAACTTCTATATCCTCCTTACGACTGTGGGGGATCAGTTTGACCCGGATCAGTACGTGCCCAGGTTTCTTCTCGAGAGGAACGTCGACGGCATCATCATCGCCGGGAAGGTGAGCGAGAAACTGATCTCCTACATCGATTCCCTCGGCCTCCCCATCGTCCTCGTCGATTACGAGATGAAAAGGGCGCTCCATTCCGCGGTCCTCATCGACAACTGGCGGGGGGGGACGCTGGCCGTGGAGCACCTCCTTGCGCTCGGCCACAGGCGGATCGCCTTCCTGGGGGGGGACATCCGGCATCCGAGCCTTTCCGAACGCTATGCGGCGTACAAGAACACGCTCAATCAGGCCGGTGTGCATCTTGATGAGACGTTCGAAATCACAGAGGAAAAAGCCACATCGGTTGCGGGAGGGACCTCCGCCGCCGAGCGTCTCTTTGCCTCAGGCGCGAACCCCACGGCGATATTCGCTGTCAACGACGCCATGGCGATAGGCTGCGTGAGGCACCTGAAATCCCGCGGCATGCGCATTCCGCACGACGTCGCGATCGTCGGGTTCGATGACATCGACATGAGCGCTCACATTGAACCACGCCTGACGACCGTCCGCGTCTTCAAAGAGGAAATGGGAAAGATCGCCGTGCAGAGGGTCGTGGACAGCATCACGGCAAAAACAAACATAGTTGTTACAACGCATGTGCCCGTCGAGCTCATCGTCAGGGAGTCGACGGTGTCGGCGGCGCATGCGGATGATTAAGTTGGCGGCGGAGAGCAGTTCAAATTCACGTTTCACACTAACAACATATTCTCGGGAGGTAGGTTATGCGTAGAACTACACACTGGTTATGGCCCGTCCTCCTCGTGACGTTCGCGACGGGGATGGCCTTCGCTCAGGCGACGGACCTTCCCTCAATTGCGGGGTTCGAGGGGGCGCTTCCGTCCTACTGGACGATGGGCGGCCAGCCCGCGGGCGCGACGCTCACGTGGGCGACCGATCAATTCCGTTCGCTGGGGCATTCGCTCAAGATCACGAAGACAGCAACGGCTGATACCGCATCGTGGATATCGACGAACATGTGCGACATCTGGGATGGTACGATCCCGAAAAACGTTGACATACTCGTCGGTGCGTACGTGATGACGTCGGGTGTCAACACGAACCCCGCCACGAACGACGCGAAGTGGTACGTGGCGTACGACTTCTACGACACACTGGGGGCGTTCATCGGCGAGACGAAGCTGCCGGTGAACCAGACGACGGCCTCGAGCACGGGATTTGTGGCCGATACAAACAGCCCCGCACAGACCGTTCTCCCGAAGACGGCGTTCAAAGTGATCGTGAAGTTCGTCGGCGGCAAGAACGC
>PMJQ01000235.1 GCA_003157485.1 Ignavibacteriota bacterium | reverse complement strand
TCCGCCTGCGACCGTCGACACGAACGGGCTTTCGCGTCCGGTGATGTGCTTCAGGACCTGGACAACGGTACCGCTCGCAAGAATCGTTTCGACGATCTGGCTCCCGGTGCGGAGCGCCCGTGAGTCCTGTTCAGCGAACCCGTAGAGGACGAACGCGGCAGCGAGACCGAACTGCGGCCGGCCGTCTCCGACCCATTCCACGTCGTCACTCAGCACCTTGACCGCATGCGATTGCGTGTACCACCGGTGCGACTGGATCCACGTCGCATTGTCCGCGGCGACGAGAACAGCCGTGAGTCCGGCCGTCCCCGCCATTATCGGAGCGTATCGCGGCGCAAACGCGATGCCGGCGAACCGGAGCCAGTCCCCGGGGATATTCGAGATCGCCGCGTGCCATGCGGGGAGGAACTCGCCGTTCCCCTCCGCACGCGATGAATCTTCCCGGCCCGACGCCGAAGGAACCTGTTCACTTTGAGAACGCACCTGCACGGAGAGGAGCGCGACGAGAGCAAGGCCGAGGCACAGAACCCGTCCCGCACCGCATGCAGAACTGAAAGAACACATTCACTCACTTACATGAGAAAAGGGATTTCCGGAATGCGGGTCCACCGAGAGAGTCCGAGAAATCCCAGGAATATAACCCGAAGGTTAAGGAATATCGCAATTCGGAAGCGGAATTTCAAGTTCGTCCATGGATGCGCCCGGGACGATTCCCGCACATGGGGGACGGCTTGATTCTCGCAAAAAGTCTGGCCAAATTGGGATCCGCTGGCAGAGCGGATGGAAGTCTTCCACACCCCCCCGAAAGGATCCACCCGTGCACCTTCAAGTGCTGGACTGGGTTATCGTCCTCATCTCACTTGTCATTTGCTTCTTCCCATCGCTTTTCTTTGGCAGGCGCGCTGGAAAGAGCACATCCGAGTTCTTCGCGTCCGGACGCGCCGTTCCGTGGTGGCTTGCAGGTCTTTCCATGGTCGCTACGACGTTCAGCAGCGACACGCCGAACCTCGTAACGGACATCGTGCGCAGGAACGGTGTGGCGGGGAACTGGGTCTGGTGGGCGTTCGTATTGACCGGCGTATCGACGGTGTTTTTTTACGCACGGCTCTGGCGGCGCTCGGGAGTGATGACTGACCTGGAATTCTACGAAATCCGGTACTCGGGAAAAGCGGCGAGCTTCGTGCGCGGGTTTCGGTCGGTCTACCTCGGCCTCTTTTTCAACTGCATGATCATGGCATCGGTCAACCTTGCAGCATGCAAGATCGCCGGGATACTCTTCGGATTCGAGAGATGGCAGACGCTCCTTTTCATCGGATGCCTGAACGCCGTTTTCGCGACATACTCGGGACTCTGGGGCGTTCTTGTCATCGACATGGTGCAGTTTTTCATCAAAATGACCGCAGTGATCGCCGCCGCGTATTTTGCCGTCACGCTCCCGCAGATCGGCGGGCTTTCGGGACTCGTCCAGAAACTTTCCGCACTGAAAGGCCCCGGGGGAATCAACTATCTCAACATCCTCCCCGATTTCACGAACAACTGGGACATTGCCGTCGCGGTGTTCATCATGCCTGTGGCGGTCCAGTGGTGGGCGGTCTGGTACCCGGGAGCGGAGCCGGGAGGCGGAAGCTACATTGCACAGCGGATGCTGGCATCCAAATCCGAGCGGGATTCGCTCGCCGCGGTCCTCTTTTTTAATATTGCGCATTACGTCCTCCGCCCCTGGCCGTGGATACTCGTCGGGCTCTGCTCGCTCATCATATACCCGCAGCTCTCCGACATACAGGCGGCGTTCCCCACGCTTGATCCGCATCTCCTCGGGCACGACATCGCCTACCCGGCGATGCTCAAGTTCCTCCCCGTCGGTTTCATGGGCCTGATGCTGGGGGGACTTATCGCCGCGAACTCCTCGACAATACTGACGCACCTGAACTGGGGAGCGTCGTACCTCGTTCACGACTTTTACAGAAGATTCATCCGGAAGACGGAGACCGAGAAACACTACGTCATGGCAGGACGTTTAGTCACTCTCGGGCTCTTCTTCGCTGCCTCAGGGACTGTGTACCTCCTTGACAGCGCGAAGGAGGCGTTCGACATCATACTCCAGGTCGGCGCGGGGACCGGACTCCTTTATCTCGTCCGCTGGTTCTGGTGGCGGGTGAACGCCTGGAGCGAAGTCGCCGCGATGGTGAGCTCGTTTGTCGTCTCGATCGCCCTCCTCGTCCTGAATAAGATGGGAACGCACATCAGTGTGCATATCGGGCTCCTCATCACCATCGCATTTACGACGATATGCTGGATCCTGACGGCATACCTCGGTCCGAAAACGGACAAGAACACGCTTATCGCATTCTATAAAAAAGTGCGCCCGTTCGGCCCCGGGTGGAACGAGATACGAAAAGAGGCGGGGCTTCCCGCCACGGCCGCCGGCCCGGGGGACAACATCCCCCTGGCTCTCCTTGGCTGGTTTGCGGGGTGCACGGCAATCTGGTCCGCACTTTTCTCGGTGGGGAATTTTCTGTACGGAAGGATGGAGTACGCATTCATACTTCTCGCATTCTTCCTCGTAAGCGGGGGGGGACTCTTCTACGTCTTCAACCGGCTCTGGACAAACGACGGCACTTATATGAAAGGAACAGAACAATGACACAGTTTTTCCCCTGCATACTCACGCTCATTGCAGCCGCTTCACTCACGGTGGCAGGCTGCTCCACATCCACCCCGGAGTCCCCGCGGAGGGCCCGCGCCCCGTTCGGGCACGTCGACGGAAAGGACGTTTTCATCTATACGCTAAGGAATGCGTCGGGGATGGAAGCGCGCATCACGAATTACGGCGGCATCGTCGTCTCTCTCACCGTCCCCGACAGATCGAAGAAGCCGGGCGACATCGTCCTCGGGTACGATTCGCTCTCGTCGTACCTGACAGGGAAATCGTATTTCGGAGCAATCGTGGGACGGTACGGGAACAGGATCGGCAAAGCCCGGTTCACGCTGGACGGGAAAGAGTATACGCTTAACGTCAATGACGGCGCCAACACGCTCCACGGGGGGCTGAAAGGGTTTGACAAGGTGGTCTGGGACGTCGATGAATCCACCCCCGCAACGCAGCCCGTGCTTTCGCTCTCCCACCTGAGCAACGACGGGGAGGAAGGGTATCCGGGGAATCTGAAAGCCAGCGTTGTGTACACGCTCACCGATTCGAATGAACTGCGGATCGACTACGCCGCATCGACAGACAAGCCGACCGTGCTGAACCTCACGCATCATTCCTATTTCAACCTTGCCGGTGCGGGAAACGGCGACATACTCTCGCACCAGGTGATGCTGAACGCGGACGGGTTCACCCCCGTCGATGCGGGACTCATCACAACAGGCGAAATCAGGCCGGTCGCGGGGACGCCGATGGATTTCCGGACTCCGGCAGCGGTGGGTTCGAGGATCGGGGCAAGCGACGAACAGCTCAGGCTCGGCAGGGGGTACGATCACAACTGGGTCCTGAACAGAACAGGCGAGGGGCTCTCGCTCGCGGCACGGGTCACCGAAAGCACTTCGGGACGCGTGATGGAAGTGTGGACCACGCAGCCCGGCGTGCAGTTCTACACGGGGAACTTCCTTGACGGGACGGCGGTCGGCAAGGGGGGGAAGACGTACGCGTACAGGACGGGCCTCTGCCTTGAAACGCAGCACTTCCCCGATTCTCCGAACAAGCCGTCGTTCCCCACGACGGTGCTCCGTCCCGGGGAGAAATTCTCCTCCACGACAATTTATAAGTTCTCGACGCAGTAGGCGCCGGAGACAATGACAACGCGTCTGCCGGTTATCGCTGCTGCCGTCGTGTTCTCTTTCCTCCCGTTCAGAGCGCGGGGCGGTAATCCCACCGCCCCGCGCAGGGACTACCCGATCACACCCGTTCCGTTTACTGCGGTACAGTTCACGGACGGATTCTGGTCGCGCAGGGTCGACATAAACCGGACCGTCACGCTCCCCCATAATTTCGTCGAGTGCGAGAGCACGGGACGGATCGACAACTTCGTCTTCGCCGCCGGGCTGAAGCAGGGAAAATACCGCGGGTACCAGTTCAACGATTCGGACATCTACAAGGTAATCGAGGGGGCATCCTATTCGCTGCTGGCGCACCCGGACAGCACGATCGTCCGGACGATCGACTCCATCATCGTATTCATTGCGGCGGCGCAGGACTCCGACGGGTATCTGTACACTCCGCGCCGGCTCATCAGGCCGGACTACGCTCCCCCGGGGGGGAAAGAGCGGTGGGTCGGGATGAAGGACGGGAGCCACGAGCTCTACACCGTGGGACACCTGAATGAAGCGGCCGCCGCCTATTACACGGCGACGGGGAAGCGATCGCTCCTTGACGTCGCGCTCAAGAGCGCAGATCTGGTCTGCTCCACATTCGGTCCCGGCAGGAGAGGCGAAGTGCCGGACCACCAGGAGATTGAGATCGGTCTCTGCAAGCTCTACCGGGTGACGGGGGATGAGAAATACCTCCGTACCGCAAAGTGGTTCCTGGATCAGAGGGGGAACGCAAAGGGGCACGAGCTCCTCGGGGAATACGCGCAGGACGACAAACCTATACTCGAGCAGGAGGGGGCGGAAGGACACGCAGTCCGGGCCGCGTACATGTATTCGGGGATGGCGGACGTGACGGCTCTCGGCGGGGACGACACGTATGTCCCGTCACTCGAGAGGATCTGGCGGGACGTCGTCAACAGAAAGCTCTATATTACGGGGGGGATCGGAGCGGTCGGCAGAAGCGAGGGGTTCAGCGGGGCATACGCGCTCCCCAATTTCTCCGCCTACTGCGAGACGTGCGCGTCAATTGCACTTGCGCTCTGGAGCCAGCGGATGTTCCTTCTGAAGGGGGACGCGCAGTATGTCGACGTCCTCGAGCGGGTCATCTATAATGCGATACTCTCCGGCGTCTCGATGAACGGGGATACGTTCTTCTACCCCAACCCGCTCGGGTCGTTCCACGGTGCCGAACGCTCGGCCTGGTTCGGATGCGCCTGCTGTCCCCCGAATGTACTCAGGTTCATCGCCGGCATGGGCGGCTACGCATACGCCCGGCGGGGGGACGACGTCTACGTCAACCTCTTCGCGTCGGGGAAGGGAATGATCACGCGCCCCGGCGGGGATCTGACGATCACGCAGGAGACCCGCTACCCGTGGGAGGGCGAAGTGCTTCTCTCGCTCGAACCGGCACGCGCGGAGGAATTCACGGTCAACGTCAGGATCCCCGGGTGGGCGACGGGCACGCCGGTTCCGGGAACGTTGTACAGCGTGATTGGGCCAGCAGCCGGACGCGTGACGATCGCTGTCAACGGGACGCCGGCGGAGGTCCGGACAGTGAACGGGTACGCTCAGATCCGCCGCACCTGGAAGAAAGGGGACAGCATCAGACTTCTCCTCCCGATGCCCGTCCAGAGAATCGTTGCGAGCGACAGCCTCGAGGATGACCGTGGGCTCACGGCGCTGGAGCGTGGCCCGCTCGTCTACTGCCTTGAGGGGGTCGATGCTCCCGACGGCCACGTCACGGACATGGTGATACCGGATTCCGCTGCGATCACACACGAGTTCAGTGCCGACCTGCTGAACGGCGTGACCCTTCTTCGCGGACGGGGATACACCGCCGAGAGGACCATCGGCGGAGAAGTCGTCGCCGGGCCACTCCGGGAGTTCCGCGCGATTCCATATTACGCATGGGCGCACAGGGGGAAGTGCGAAATGACCGTCTGGGCGGCTCGCACGATCGGCCGGGCAATGCCGCTCGCTGCACCAACGCTCGCCAGGAGGAGCGTGGCGAGCGCCTCGCGCGGCATCGCGGCCGACGCGCTCAATGATCAGCTTCTCCCGAAGAGCTCAGACGACGAGTCGATCCCGTACATGCACTGGTGGCCGCACAAAGGGACGACCGAGTGGGTCCAGTACGATTTCCCGTCCGGACAGAGCGTTTCCCGTGCGCAGGTCTACTGGTTTGACGACACGGGCGAAGGTGAGTGCCGCGTGCCGGCGTCATGGCGCATACTGTACAAAAAGGGAGCGGACTGGATTCCCGTGCAGAACACGAGCCCCTATATCGTCGAAAAGGACCGGCTGACCCCGGTCTCGTTCGAACCTGTGAACACTCAATCACTCCGCGTCGAGGTGCAGCTTCAGAGCGGTTTCTCGGCGGGGATCTTTGAATGGACAATAGAATGAAACCAACCCTGTCAGGATTGTTCGCGCTGCTTTTTGTGACGACTTCCGCGTTCGCCTCCGGCAATGCACAGAAACCCGTCACGGCATTCCCCTGGCACATTGCGAAAGGGGCCCGGATGATCACATCCTGGGGGCGGCTTGTGACACCGGAAAACGCGCACAGGGAATACCCCCGGCCCCAACTTACGCGGAAAGAGTGGCTGAACCTGAACGGCCTGTGGCAATACACCGCGGCGGAAGCGGGGGAAACGCCGCCCGCGGGACGTGAACTCGGCGGGCGCATACTCGTTCCGTTCCCGATCGAATCGGCGCTNNGCATGGCGGGGAAAGCGCGTGATACTCAATTTCGGGGCGGTCGACTGGGAAGCATCGGTGTTTGTCAACGGGTCTCCCGCCGGAACACACAGGGGAGGATACGACCCGTTTGAATTCGACATCACGGATAAACTGAAGCCGGGGAGGACGCAGGAGTTGATCGTCGGCGTGTATGACCCCTCGGACAGCGGAGACCAGCCCCGCGGAAAGCAGGTTCGGGCCCCCGGCGGGATCTGGTACACCTCGACAACGGGAATCTGGCAGACGGTCTGGATCGAGCCCGTACCGGAGACACATATCACGGACATACTTATCACTCCCGATCCCGGCAAGTCTTCCGTCGGCGTAACAGTCCACCTCACGGGTGAGAATAAAGAAGGGGAAAGTGTCCACGTGACTGTGAGCTCGGGGGGGAAGACCTCCGGCACGGGGTCGGGGAATCCGGGTGAACCGATCGCCGTCGCGGTCCCGGGCGCCCATCTCTGGTCGCCTTCCGATCCCTTCCTCTACGACATTCACGTCTCCGTGGAACGCGCGGGAAAGTCCCTTGATGAGGCCGGGAGCTATTTCGGGATGAGGAGCGTGAGTATCGGGAAGGACGCACGGGGAATCACGCGGATACTCCTCAATGGATCGTTCGTGATGCAGGTTGGTCCGCTTGACCAGGGATTCTGGCCGGACGGAATCTACACGGCCCCCTCCGACGAGGCGATGAAGAACGACATCGTGATGATGAAGAAGCTCGGGTTCAACATGGCGCGCAAGCACGTGAAGGTGGAGCCGGACCGGTGGTACTACTGGGCTGACCGGCTCGGGCTCATCGTATGGCAGGACATGCCGAGCGGGAACAACAAAACGGCGGAGGGTAAGAAGGAATTTGAAGCCGAGCTCGCCCGGCTTGTCGCGACACACGTCAACCATCCCTCGATAATCATGTGGGTCGTGTTTAACGAAGGGTGGGGGGAATTCGGCACGGAGAGACTTGCCGCGTGGGTGAAAAACGCGGACCCGACGCGTCTCGTGAACGACGCGAGCGGATGGGACGACAAGATGGCGGGGGACGTCCACGACATACATTCGTACCCGAAACCGAAGGCACCGGCAGCCGAACAGTCCAGGGCGATTGTCCTCGGCGAATTCGGCGGGCTCGGGCTCGCCATCCCNNTCGGCCGCCGTATACACGCAGCTCACCGACGTGGAGGTCGAGTGCAACGGGGTGATGACATACGACAGGAGCGTCGTGAAACCCGAGGAAGAGAGGATCGCCGGGGTCAACCAGGGAGATTTCAAGATGGTCCCTCCTCCCCCGACGGTGTACGTGATCGTCCCGACGTCCGAGCTGAACGGACAGGAATGGCGCTATACGTTCGAGAAGCCGCCGGCCGGCTGGTTTGCACCGGATTTCGATTTCTCCGACTGGAAGACAGGAGTTGGCGGGTTCGGCACGGCCGGGACCCCCAGCGCGGTCGTGAGGACGGAGTGGAAGACCCCGGACATCTGGATCCACCGCGACGTGTCCATTCCGAAGGGGGAACTGACCGGACTCAACGTACGTATCCATCACGACGAGGACGCGGAGCTCTACATCAACGGCACGCTGGCGGGGACGTACGCGGGGTACTCGACCGAGTACGAGGACATCCCCCTCTCCATCGAGGCGGAGCAGCTCCTGAAGCCGGGACGGAACACGTTTGCGATCCACTGCAGGCAGACAGAGGGGGGACAGTATATCGACATGGGGCTCGAGGAGTTGACGCCGGCGTCAGGAATTTCAGGGCATTGACTTGTTTCCATCTTAAGGAAGACGATAATTCCCCAAGAAGGTATCCGTTCATAGCAGAATCCTCAGATAGCAAAGAGGCTCGATGAAACGCGTACCGAGGTCATCTCCCTTATCACGGA
>PMJQ01000096.1:5416-7137 GCA_003157485.1 Ignavibacteriota bacterium | reverse complement strand
GCCGGCGTGATGGCGACGAGCCCGGCGACCGCGCCGGTGATCGCTCCGACCGCCGTGGGTTTTCCTTTGAGGAACATTTCAAGGATCATCCAGCCGAGCATTCCGGATGCGGCGGCGGTATTCGTCGCAACAAACGCCACGGTGGCAGTCGCGGAGGCGGCGAGGGCGCTTCCCGCGTTGAACCCGAACCATCCGAACCAGAGCATTCCGCCCCCGAGAAGGGCCAGCGTCACGTTATGGGGAGGGGACGATCTGTGCGGGAACCCGGTCCTGGGCCCGAGCACGAGCGTGGCCACGAGCGCCGAGACCCCCGCATTAATGTGAACGACGGTCCCTCCCGCGAAATCCAGCGCTCCCATCGCGTGAAGCCATCCTCCGACTCCCCAGACCCAGTGGGCGACAAGATCGTACGAGATCGTGGACCAGCAAAATATGAAAATAAGATATGACCTGAACTTCATCCTTTCGACGATCGCCCCCGATATGAGTGCCGGCGTGATGATCGCGAACATCGCCTGGTAGATCATAAAGAGCTGATGCGGAATTCTCGCCGCGTAGTCCGGGTTCGGGTCGAGTCCGACTCCGCCGAGACCGAGCCACTGCAGCCCACCCGCGAAGCTTCCGAGCCACCCGTCGTTCGGCCCAAACGAAAGGGAATACCCCCAGAGCACCCATTGCACGGCGACCACTCCCATCGCCGCGAAGCTCATCATCATCGTATTGACGACGTTCTTGCTCCGAACAAGACCACCGTAAAAGAATGCGAGCCCCGGCGTCATGAAGAGCACGAGCGCGGCGCAGATCATCATGAAAGCAGTGTCGCCGGTGTTGATCTCATTCATAATTATCCCTCGTTTGTCAAACTCTCTGTTATGGAGCGAGAGTAATAGTCTGGACGCTGGAGTGTATCTCTTGAATGAACGGATGTGAGAGACGGAGGGGTGTGCCTGTTAACGCTCTCGAAAGATCGGTGTGCGGATGTCTCCCGGGGGGAATTCTGAGTGTGGATCAGCGCCCCCGGCAAGACAGTCTCTTCATGACATAATACGGGAGTCTTTGACGAATTCCAAACGCGGTGACACTTATGATGGTCTTCTCTTCCGTCGCTGCAATATCGCTCAGACAACGCTGTGATTCGGGGTGGCTACTTCCTTTGATCCTGAGTTTTTCGAATTATTGTTTTAACCCCCTGGAATTGCCGGCAGTGTACAGATCAACGGCATCGCGTAGAATCGTCTGACGGGAGTGCGGAGGGAGTTACAGATCCCAGTCCTGGTGATACGCAATGTGCGTCCGGGTTCTGTGGCTCTGTAAAGGGCTCAGGCTGAGCGCGAGAAGGAGCAGGATGGCGCCGAGTGCGGCAAATATCATGAATGGGCGTTTCATGTTCCCTCCTGTGTGATTCAGAAATATCCCCAATAACCGTGCCACAGATCACCGGGCGTGATCCTCCTCACTGACGCGGCATTTCGTGCGTTACCGATGTGTGGACGATGCAAATTTGACCCCGGGAGGGAAGTTTTTTCTTCAATTGACTGAGGACACTATTTTCTCTATGTTGTCCACGACATGCACAGAGAGCGATCCCCCCTTCAGCGTTTCCTCCTCCCCGGCCTGCTTGCAGCAACGGTGCTCGTGATCTATACTCCCCTTGCACAATTCCCGTTTGTGCAGGATGATTGGTCGGTGATTCACAATTGCATGTTCCACCCCGCAGAGAA
>PMJQ01000096.1:0-5363 GCA_003157485.1 Ignavibacteriota bacterium | reverse complement strand
GGATCATAACGTGGCCTGGGGGAGTGGTTTCATGTATGCAGCAGCGTCGAATATCCATATCGACGCACAGATGTGGCTTGTGGGGATAGATGATATCGGTCCCGGACTCCTCGCACTTCTTTGCGTCGGATCATTCATTAAAAAGAGGTACGCACGTTCCGCCCTCTGGTTTGCGCTCGCGCTGGGGTTCAAGGAGGGGACGGCGATGCTTTTCTTCGTCCTCTGTGCATGGACGCTGCTCGGCGGGAACGACGCACCGGATAAAACGCCGGTGTACCGGAAACTATTCGCACGATTGAAGTGGCACTCCGTAGCGATTCTTGCCCTGGGTGCGGCCAAGCTAACGGGCGTTTCACTCTTTGCGCTCCCACTCGCGCATCCGTATGCAGCCCGGCTGATCGGGTCTCACATCGGAATCAATTTCCAGATGTTCGCACTTTTCGGGCTTCAGGCTGTTCTGCCGTTGAAAAGCGTGGTCTTTACGGAGTCCGAAGCGCTTATGACGCTTTTTATCACCACAGCTGCGCTCGCACTCGTTTTTATCGCGGGGGTCCGACACTTCGGCGGGCCGGAAACCGGGACGCAAAGGCCACTTATCATCACGCTGTTCGTCCTGGGCTGGTTCTTCCTGATGCTCTTCCCTCCGCTCACGCTGGAGAACCACATTAGCAGGTATTATCTCACCGCGGCCCTCCCCCCCCTTGTTATCGGGACAATGCTCCTGTTCAAGATCCTGGTGCGCAACGTAACACGGAGCGCGAGGATTCTCCTCATCGCGATAATTGTGTTTACGGCTGCAAATGTGATTGACGGGGGTCTATCAGTATACCGGAGGGTCGAACTGGGTGAACGGGACGGAGTTCATACATTGGGAAGGGATGGTGACAATCATCTCATTCGAAAAGCCTCGATTGTGCGTAAGACGTGGAAACCATTGCTCGCGGTCCTTCCGATTGTCCCGCCACGTTCGCTCCTTGTGCTCGAAAATGTCGAGACGGGTTGTTTTGCGGATAAGTACGGCGTTCAGGTCTGGTACGCCGATTCAACGCTGCTCCTCACGGATTCCCCCCCCACAGGACCGGACAGTACGGGGATGGTCCACGCAACCGTGGCTGTGGAGGATCCATGGAACAAGCCCTCCGCGCCTCCTGTCATAAGCTTCCCGGTCTCACGCACGGTGCATGTCCGCCGCACCCCTGATGGGCTGAAACTCGTTCGGACCGAGCCTCCCGGGGGGTAAATGAGGACTCTCGGTTACGGCCTCGTCCATTTTTCGGTACGTCCGAAAAGGGGTATCACGACGTAACCGCGCAGATCGAGGTTCGAGTCGTCCACAAGCGACATTTTCGCGCTGTAGTCATTCCCGCTCTTGGGATCATAGATCTTCCCGCCGCTCCAGACGCGATCTCCGGCGTACGTGAATCCCCGGAGTATAAGGAGCCCCAGCACGGGGCGGGTTTTCAGAGAGTCCTCCGGATTCTTGTCATCCAGGAGGGGCTTTCCATCCTTCAGCGGATCCCGGAGCCAGACGATCTTCCCGCAGTACGTCAGGCTGTCACACCGGTACACATCGACTCTCGATTCTCCCCCGGCGGTTACCCACTCCCCGAGTATCCTGTTCCTGTCCTGATCCTGTGACCATGCGATCGACACTGTGAGGACGACCGGGAGTATTGCCAGGGAGAAGCGTCGCATTAGAATGTCCAGACGAGTGTTATTGATTGAGGGCCGGGGAGGATTCTGAGGCCGCTCCCACAGGGCGAGTCGCCACCGGACTCAAACCAGCTGACAAGCGAATGGCTGATGGAGACTGAGATGATGGCGCCGAAGACCACGTCCGATACCCAGTGTTCGTCCGTGTACATGCGGGAGATGCCGCACGCGGCGGCGATACCGTACAGCCCGATGGACGCCCACGTGTTCCTGATCCGCTCTGCCAGGACACCGGAAAATGCGAACGCGACGATTGTGTGGCCGGAGGGGAACGAAGCAAAATTCTCCACGGGGAAGGAGAACGGTCTGAATGTCATGTGCCCCCGGTTCATGTAGGGGCGCGCCCTCCCGACGACGATCTTCGTGACCGTGGACACCGTCCCGGCCATGAGAATTGCGGAACCTGCGAGGAAAGAAGTCTCGCGCAACCACCGCTCATCGAATGCGAGCCCCGCGACGTACCCCCCCGCGGAAAGGGCGATCATGTTCAGCCCGGACCCGTACTGCTGGGCCGCGTTTGCAAGATCGCTCCGACCCGGTGTCTGTCGGCCTTGCATGAATATCCGGCCGTCGATGTCGAGGGTGCTCATTGCAGCAGTCCCGATCCCCGCAACTCCGAGCGTCATCCAGTCACCTCCGCTCCAGCGGGCAGGTGCGGAGAAGATGTACCCCGCACCGCGAAGGAATCTCAGCCCGTCCGATTCCACGATTCCGACGGCGGATTCCCGTTTCGCCGACAGCGTGTCGGTCCCTCCCGCATAGAGAGCGGGGCATATGATAATGAAGGGAAGAACGAGCGAGAGTTTTTTCATTGTCTGATGATAAGACAAATGCCGGAGAAAAGACACATTCCTGGATTGATGCCTCCCGATTGGTTACATTGCCGGTGATATGACAACCGAACTGAAAGATACCGTCGAGTCGATATTCTCCCCCGGCGGCGCGCTTGCACGGCGGGAGGGATTTGAGACGCGCCCGCAACAGGGTCAGATGGCCGCTGCGGTCGCCTCCGCACTATCGGAGGGGCGGCACCTGATCGTGGAGGCCCCGACGGGAGTAGGAAAGACACTCGGCTATCTCGTCCCCGCGCTCCTCTTCGCGGTCCGCGAGGGACGGAAGGCCGTGATCTCAACGCACACGAAGAACCTCCAGGAGCAGCTCCTCCAGAAGGACTTCCCGATCGCCCGTTCCGTGACCGGGTCGGAAGCGGCGGTGGCAATACTGAAGGGGCGGAGGAATTACATTTGCACGACAAGGCTCGAGCATACGGCGGGAATCGCACCTTCCCTCTTCGACGAGGAGGGTGTCGGTCAAATATCAAGGATACGGGAGTGGTCTCTCCGTACCCGCGACGGTGACGCCGAGGGGCTTGAATTTACTCCCCGCCCGGATGTCTGGGATGCGGTCTGTTCGGAACAGGGAGTCTGCAGTTCCGGCATCTGCGGCTCCCACTGCTTTTTCCAGCGGGCGAAGCAGCGGGCGCGCGAAGCACCTGTTGTGATCCTGAACCACGCACTCTTCTTTTCATTGATGGGGGTCGGAGCGGGGACGGAAGAGTATTATCTCTTCCCCGATGATTTTGTCATTTTTGATGAAGCGCATACGCTCGAGAGCGTCGCAGGGACCGGGATCGGAATGAAAATCTCTCACCGGCAGGCGGTGCTTGCTATTCACAAATTCTATCATCCCGGAACGAAGAAGGGGCTCCTCTCCAAACGGAAAAAGAAGAACACCGCGATCTGCACGCGGGCGGAAACGGCGGCAGATGAGTTCTTCGCGCTTGTGGGGAGTACGGCACGCGCGCTCGGGACCGAGTCCGGGAGAGGGGCTGCATTCCGTCATGACATCAGGATCCGGAATCCGCACCTCATCGCCGATTCCCTTGGGGACCACCTTGCGGCGCTGGAATCCGCCGCCAGGGCGGCTGAGGAGGATGCCGATGACATGTTCCGGAAGCAGGAGATCGGCGCGGCCCGCGCTTCCGTTCAGTCGGTCCGCACAGGAGTTGCAGCGTTTCTGGAGCAGCTTGACAGGGACCTGACGTACTGGGTTGAACTCCCTCCGGGAGGGGGGAAAAACGTGACGCTCTGTGCGGCCCCTTCCGATGTCGGCCAGGTGCTGGGCCCACGCCTGTTTCGCGAGGGAAGCTCCGTTATCATGACGAGCGCTACACTCTCTGTGAACGGTTCTCTCGAGTATTTCCAGAGCCGCGTAGGGGCAAGCGGCACCGATGGTCTGATTCTGGATTCCCCGTTCGATCACGCCAGGCAGATGAGGCTCTGCATCGCGGGTGATATCGCCGAGCCGGAAACTGAAGGGTACAGCACTGAACTGCCGCGCTGGATACTGCGGAGCATAGACAGGACACACGGAAAGGCGCTCGTCCTGTTTACAAGCACGTCAGCAATGCGCTCCGCAGCTGCGGCGCTCGCCGGGGAGATTTCCGATCGGGGGCTGACACTCATGGTTCAGGGGATCGACGGCCAGCGCCATCAATTGCTCGAAGAGTTCAAGCGCGATATACATTCCGTCCTCTTCGGGCTGGACAGTTTCTGGATGGGTGTCGATGTCCCGGGGGAAGCGCTGGAACATGTTATCATCACCCGCCTCCCTTTTGCATTTCCGAATCATCCTCTTATCGAAGCCCGTCTGGAGGGGATTGCGGCAAGAGGGGGAAATTCGTTTATGGAATACACTCTTCCGGAGGCAATACTCAAATTCAAACAGGGAGCAGGAAGGCTGATACGGACAAAGGAGGACAGGGGGATCGTAACCATCCTGGATGCGCGCATCGTCAGAAAAAGCTATGGCCGAGCGTTTATTTCTTCGCTACCCCCCTGCCCCGTTGAGATTCTAAGCTCCGACGGGGAAGAGGAATATCTTGAGCCCTTTGAGCGGTAACTCTTTCATTCACAGTGTGTTAGGGACGCATCCACCCTTTTTACTTCTATTCATCGCGTCAAGCCGCTGATTTTCGCACGTTTTTGCTGGTCATTTTTTGCTTTTGTGTTTGAATATTGAAGGCAATGTGGTATCTTCTCAATGAAATCAAGCCCATTTCAACTATGCAATGAAAGAGATTCTCACACACAACCTGTAAGGAGGTTCAATGGGTAAACCAATGTCAAAGACGGCGACGATTGCCCACTTTGCCAAGAAATTTGATCTGAAGAAGAAGTTTGTTGCGTCGTTTTTCGAGGAGCTCGCAATGCTCTCCTACAAAGAGGCGAAGAACTCTTTCACGCTCCCGGGTATCGGCAAACTTGTGCTCGTCAACCGGAAGGCGCGCCTTGGGCGCAACCCGAAAACTGGTGAGACGATTCAGATCCCGGCAAAGACAGTGGTGAAGTTCCGCGTTGCAAAGGCCTGCAAGGAAGCAGTGCTTCCGAAGAAACCCCCCTCCATGTAATTCCCCGGGGGAATCGGCGTACATTCCTCGAGCAGTCCCGCCAATCAGGGCGGGACTGCTCCGTTTTCAAAGGTCTCCTTCGCATTTATCCGCCCGCAAGGGGATCCGGTATGCCTCTCCCGTACCTCACATTCGCACCTCCCCGAACGCTTCATTGAATGTCTAGGGGTCGTTTTGTACATTAAAATCCCATGAAAAACCCCGTTGTGGCGTTCCGGCTGTTCGTACGAAACCTGGGTCC
>PMJQ01000017.1 GCA_003157485.1 Ignavibacteriota bacterium | reverse complement strand
ATCTTCATCGTCATCGACGTGATGGAGAAGCTCGACGATTTCATCGACAAGCAGGCCGGATGGCGGATCATCGTCCAGTACTACATCTTTTTCATCCCCGAGATCATCAAACTCATCATCCCTGTCGCCATGCTTCTGGCAAGCCTCTTCGTCACCGCGCGGCTTTCGACGCAGAACGAGCTGACGGCAATGAAATCGAGCGGGATCAGCCTCTACCGGATCATGGCGCCGTTCGTCGGCATCGCGCTCGTCGTCAGCGCCGTCTCGGTGTACTTCAACGGCTGGGTGGTCCCTCTTGCGAACCAGAAAAAATTCCTCATCGAGCGGGTCTATCTCCACAAAGACGTCCTGAGCGCTTCCGGAGCCAACATCTACATCCAGGACTCACGGACGCGGATTCTCTCTCTGGGTTACTTCGACGATACACGGAACATCGCCACGCGCGTCAGCATACAGGATTTCAGCCCGGCGGACCCGACGGTGATGACCGAGCGCATGGACGCCGTCAGCATGGCGTGGGACTCGGCGTCACGGAGCTGGACGCTCGGCAACGGCACACGCCGCTGGTTCAACGGGGAGAGCGAGCGGCTCGCGCAGTTCACGACGATGCCCGCAGGGCAGCTCCATTTCGATCCCGACGACCTCCGCAAGAAGCAGGAAAAGCCCGACGAGATGGACTATTACACACTCCAGCAATTCATCAGGAACCAGGAGAACGCCGGGCAGGACGTCGCACGGTGGCTCGTGGACTTCTACAGCAAGATCTCCTTCCCCTTCGCGAGCGTCATTGTCGTCCTCTTCGGCGTTCCGTTCGCGTCCCAGAAACGCCGCGGAGGCGTCGGCGTCCAGCTCGGCATCAGCCTCCTCATCTGCTTCATCTACCTCATATTCATGAAGGTGAGCCAGGTGTTCGGCTACAACGGGGACATCAATCCGCTTCTCACCGCCTGGTCCGCAAACATCATATTCCTCGCCGGAGCGGCATACGTCATCGTGAGGGTCCAGAAATAGCCGCTCACATCCCCCATGCAAGCCGGAACACGGGGACGGCGACAAGACCGCCGTACGAGGGGACTGCCTGCGATCCCACCGACGCATGCAATCCCCTGTTGTACGACCCGGCGGTCAGCGCGGCATCCACCGCGCTGACGACATGGTTGACCAACGCAATTGCCACGAATGTGCTTGCGGTTGTGTAATACGTGTTCGCCTGCCCCCGCTGTCCCATATACCAGAGAGACTCCGCCGAGAGCTGGTCGCCGTACGTAAACGCTTTCCCCTGGACGTCATCCCAGCCCTGGTTGAACTGGGGGTACTTCCCTATGAGCTCGTAGTACTGCTGCGTGTTGTACGCGGGAAGATTGTGCGAGTAATACATCCCGGGAGTCGTCTGGGCGATGTCGGACTCCATTCTGTTGAGAACCGCCCAGTTGACCTGCATCCAGGGCTTCGAGCCCGCCATAAAGAGACCGGGATAATTTGCCAGCCCCCCGGGGGCATAATTTTGCACTGCGTACGTCGCGTAATTCACGACACTCCAGTGCGCATTCGCAAAGTTCTGGAAGAAATCTGTCTGGCGGTTTCCCTTCTGATCGTATTTATATGCGAAGATCCAGAGCGCGGCCTCCACGGCAAGGAATGCCGCCGTCTTGAGATAGCTCCCGGAGTAGAATTCGCCCGCACCCGGGAGCACGACCGAGAGCCCGCCGGCGAGCCACGGGGATTTCCGCTGATCCTGCAGTGCATCCGGCGTCCCTTCCTGAAATATCGCCGGGAACCCGTGAAGGGCGGTGAAATCGATCCGCGCATTCCCGCTCAGAACCACGGGCGGAGCACCGTCGCGAAGAACGACGCTCGGGGGGTGATCACCCGCAGCAGCCGAGGTGCACGCAACGAACCCCATTACAAGGAGTGACGCCGAGATGTTCATGTCCGTGTCCCTTCAGTCGATGTCGAATCCGAACAGCACGCCGAAATAAAACCGCCATTCCTTTCCGTACGTCACGTATTCATTGCTGCTCGCGACGAACCGTTGAAACCTGTTGAACCCGTACGCGGCGTCGAAGAAGAAGCAGGTCGGATACGAATAGAACGAATACGACTCGAGCCTCAGCTCCGCCCCGGCGTCGCCTTTCCATCCCCGGGGGACGGCGTTGTTCTCCCCCCAGGCGTTCCCGACGTCGCCGAAAAAGGATGCGTACAGTTTGTCGAAGTAAATCTGCAGGAAACGGACGTCAAGGTTGCTCGAAATAGGGAGCCGGTAGGAGAGCCCCGCCACGGCGATATCGTTCCCGCCGATCGAATAGAACGGATACCCTTTCATCCCGATCAACCCCCCGCCGTAGAAATCGAAGAACTCGTCGACCCGGGGACCGATGATCGTTCCTCCCCGCAGAGAGGCGGTGAGGGTGTGGTTCCTGAAAAGGAACGGGAGATATTCATGCCACGTCATTTCGAGGCGCGTGAAGTTCACGGTCTTGTACACGGGACGGAGCCCGGAGGACGTCATCTCGTACTGACCGTCGCCGTTGAAGTTGTTCAGCTCCCTGCCGATCCTGAGCATCATGCGCCGTCCGGCGGGGTTGATCTCCNNAGCTTGAATGTGAGGTTCATCGTGTTCGCAATCAGGTAGAGATCGCCGGACGACGAGATGAGCGACGGTGGATTGGTCTCGGGATCGATGAAATTGTCGATGATGGAGGTGTAGCGGCTGTGGGCGTACCGGAACTCGAGGTTGCCGAACTGCGACAGAAACGCCTGATTGAGTGCAAAGTCGAATTCGAGAAGGTCGTATGTCACGGAGACGGGGATCGTCGAAGCAGGGAGCGAGATTTCGTTCCCCGTCTTCCGGGTGACGTTATAGATCTCAACNNCTCGCCTGGGGAGCAAGTCCCAGGCTGTACAGGAGGGGCACCTTGTCCCTGTAGAAGAACTGCAGGAACAGGTCCCGTTCCATCTGGCGGTTGATTGCGGCCCCCGCAAAGAATCCTATCTTCTCGAGAACATCATTGGAAAAAAGATACAGACCGGGCTTGATCAGGTCGAGGGCCTTGTTCTTCGGGTTATAATTGTCGACGCGGATAAACGGGACATACGTTATGCTTGTGAATATGTTCCTGTAGGGCTTGACGCTTGCGGGAGGGATCCCCCTGTCGTCGTACGATCTGAGCGCCGCCCAGTCAAACTGCGGAGACGTCGCGGACGCGGGAGCGGCAGGCAGGGCGGGGGGACGCCCAGTGGATCCATCAGCGGGCGTGTAATGGAAATCTCCGTCGGCAAGGAGGCCCGGGTTCGTGAGCCTGTAGATCTTGTACCCTCCCGAGGTGTACGCTGAATAGATGATGTCGCCCGACGCATTGACCGCAGGGCAAAAAGCCCCTCCCAGGACGTTCGTCACCTGCGCGATCGAGCCCGAAGAGACGTCGTACGAGTACAGATTGAAAATGCCCGTGCGATCCGACGNNGTCTCCCGAGGGGGACCATTTCGGATTGTAAACCTGTTCCCCCTCCGTATAGCGGGTGATGACACGCTCGTTCGCGCCTCCGACGTCGGCCACCGCGAGATTCGTGGTCCCGTCGGCGTTGACGACGTAGGCGAGTGTTTTCCCGTCGGGAGACACGGAGGGCTGCAATGCACGCCTGCCGTGCGTGATGCGGGTCTCCTTCCCGGAGGCGAAGTCGAACCTGTAGATGTCGAATTGCAGATACCAGTGGGGGTTGTCCCGCGTGTGCTTCGCGTAGAATATGCTGTTCCCGTCCGGAGACCAGGCCGCCGAAGTCGCAACACCGGGGCGAAGGAGGGCTTCCTTTCCGGTCACAAGATCATACAGGTAGAGGGACGAAAGACCCCAGTAGTCTCCCCCCTTCGCGCTGACGTAAGCGAACTTCTTCCCGCCCGGGGAATATGCGGGATACAGATTGGCGAAGCCCGTCATGTCATTGAACCGGCAGCAGGGGTAGGACTGACCCCCCGGCGATCGGGGGAATTCGTCCCGGGCGATCATCGATTCTGTCTTCTGCAGCTCTCCCGGATCGACGACGGCCCCGGTCGAGTCGAATTTCACCGGCTCGCCTTCACGGATGTTCGTCCGGATCCGGGAAACCCGCTCTCTGTAATCATTCCGGACTTCCGATCTCCATTCTTCATACACGTCGCCGCCGCTCTTTCCAACCGCACGGCGGATGGCGCCGTCGATGCTCACCTCTGTGAGCGTCGAGAGGTTCCGTGAAATCTCCGCGAGCGCGGTCTCCCCGTACTTCCGGGCGATATAGCTGACGAACGCAAACCCGGAGTTGTAGGACGACTCGTTGCCAAGGCTCGTTTTGCCGAAAACCCCCATCTCCTCCCACGTGAGCATGTTTCCGTCGAGCGCATAGGACCGGAGTATCATGTCCCGGTGGGAATCCCAGAAGTCATACCGCAGGTCGTTCCGGTTGTATTGCGCGACCCCCTCGGCGAACCAGGCGGGGACAAGGAAGCCGGAGACGGGATACGACACGATGACGTTCGGATATCCGTAGAGGACGTCGGGTCTCCGCTCGGCCTCGTATCCCAGCCACTGCAGGTAGATCGCGGGCATGCGCCTCCCGAACTTCATGGAGGTCTGCACCTGGACGATGTGCGTGAACTCGTGCGTGACGACATTCCTGAGCCAGTTATGCGTCCCCCGGAGCTCATAGTCCATGCTGGGGGCGTAGAGCTCGATCTTGTTATCGAAAAAGTACGCCGCCCCGTTGGAGATGTCGTCATAGTCCCTGATGACGAAGCTCACCTTCTCCGTCGGCTTGTGGTCATAGAGGGACGTCACAGGCTCGTAGATGTCTTCCGCGATCTTTGCCACCGTCCGGCCCGTCCGCTCCGCCCCTTCGTGGTAGTGAACGAAGAAGTGGGGGGTCTCAATCGTCTTCCAGACGAGCTCCGGATGGTTGAAGTCTTCCTGCGCCGCGCCGCGGGACATCACGAGGAGGATGAGAAGCAGTCCGGCGGCTGACCGGAATGCGGCAGGTTTCACGAGAGGAAGAGTATCCGGGATCAGGCGCACTATTTCACCACCGCCACTTTCACAATCTTCACACCGCTCGTCCCCCCGCTGCTCGCCTCAATCCTGGCAAAATAGATCCCGCTCTGCACGTGCGACACATCCCAGGGAATCTCGTTATCGATCCCCCCTGTTCCCTGGCCGGTAAGTGTCGTCACGAGATCTCCTGCCATGTCGAATATCTTTATGTTCACCGTCGCGTTGTCTTTGACAAAATACCGGAAGAAGGTCTGGCCGCTGTACACCGGGTTGGGCCAGTTGTATGTGCGGTCGGGAGGGAAGAAGGCGGACGTTGAGGCAACAACCCGCAGGGGAGTAAGGTCCATCCCGCTGTGGCGCGAGTCCCTGCCATACTGGGGCCAGGGGTAGAGCTTCGGGTCGGGAGAACCGCTGTAGTGTCCCGTGACCCAGGCGGATATCGAGCCGTCATTGGAGGCGGCCGCGAGTATGATCTTTCCTCCGGCAGTCAGGAGAGCGATCGACGTTCCGTTTGCCGCCACCGCATTGCTGCCCGATCCCGCCAGCAGCGGGAAACCCGGCACGGAAGACCCTTTCCCTGTCACTGCGTACACGAGCCCGTTCTGGGACGGAGCGATGATGTCGACTTTCCCGTCGCCATCCACGTCGCCGACCACCGGGTATTCCAGCAAGTCGCCGTCCGGGACCCTGAATGGAAAATTGTCGAGGAGCGTCCCGCCGACATTGTACGCGAGAATACCAGCGTCCCCGCACACGATGATGTCGCGCATGCCGTCCCCGTCCACATCGGCAAGAACAGGCCCCGCACGTACGGAGCCGATCGAGACCGGAAATCCGGGGAGTGGCGTGAGTGAGGAATCCACGAGATAGAGCGACCCCGCGCCATTCACGATGGCTGTGAGTATTCTCCCCCGGGTGCTATCCGGACCGAAGAGGCCAGTCGCCATCCCGGTGATTGCCGCGTAGCCCACCTGACGGATGACATCGGGGCCGGCAGCATTTCCCCGGCCGGTTCTGCGTGTAAGACGCACAGTGCCGGTGGCGTAACCGATGAGGAACGAATTCGCCCCTACCCACCTGCTGATACTGAAGACCGTCGGCGGCGTGAGAGGAGGGAGAAGAACACTATCCGCAGTCATTCCGTCAAATCTGATAAAATACACCCCCCCCAGCCAGCTCCCCACGGCAATGAGCGAGTCACTGACGACGGGAGCAATCTGAGGGCCGCTGATTTGGAGATTCGCAAACAGAAGTGACGGAAGGCTGTCAGGCGTCACCGTGGCCAAGGAAAATGCGCTGAGGGTGCCGTTCATTGATACATCGCGGTCGATCGTGATCAGATCCGGGATCCCGTCGCCGTTGATATCAGCGACTGCGGGGGAGAACCAGAAGCCCCTGTTGACCGCCGTTGACACCGCAACGACTCCGGAGGAACGGAACGGAGCGACGTGCATCGTTGAATCGGGCGGGAGAAGGTACACCTTTCCGCCGACAGGAGGCGGGATGTTCGTCCCGCCCGTGGTGAATTTCGCATTGGGAGAGCCCGTTGTCCCGACAAGAATTCTCTGTCCGGACGTCCCCCCGAAATCCCCAATGCTCATCGCGTTGTTTGCAATGAGTTCGCCCGTCTGTCGCGGGAATCCCGGTACGGGCGCGATGGCATCGCCGC
>PMJQ01000134.1 GCA_003157485.1 Ignavibacteriota bacterium | reverse complement strand
GGTGTGCGCAAACGAATGGTCCCAGGGAAGGATCAGGAGCGTGCAGAACCAGTCGGGGAGAGGATACAGGGCAACGCTCTGCTCGATGTTCGCCGTATAGTTTCTGTGTGTCAGTATGATTCCCTTGGGATCTGCAACCGTGCCGGAGGTATAACAGATATTCGCAGGATCGCATTCGCGCACCGATCGCCAGACGGCATCCATGCCATCACTGTGAGAAGCGAGCCACCGGTCCCCCGATTCAAGGACTGAGGCGAAAGTGACCTCGCTCCCGTCACCTGGATCGTCCCCCAATGGGTCCAGGAGTATCAACCGTTCCAACTCCGGCAGCGCGCCCCGGACCTTCCTGATTTTCGGAACCTGGCCGGCCGAGACCACGGCCATCCGGCACCCCGCATGCTCAAGNNCCTGCATAGAGAATGCCAAGTTCGGCGATGACCCACTGGGTTCTCCCCTCGGCCACAAGGGCAATCCGGTCGCCACGTCTGATCCCCATGGAAACCAATCCCGCCGCGCAGCGCAGAACGTACTCCCTCGTCTGCCGGTACGTAAGGGGGCGATACCTGCCGTCGCTCTTTTCCAGTAAGAAAGTATGATCCGGGAACTTCGAAACGCTCTCTTCGAAAAGTGCCGGGAGTGTTCGTTCCCCCCTTCCCCGTGTCATGGATTATCCTCATCGTTCTTGAGCACTCCGATAAGGTAACCCGGCAACAAGAGAGACATAATGGACCAATCGGTCCAAACGTTAGATGGCACAAAGACAAAGTGCTGCGACCGCCCTACAACCCCTGCTGCCACTGACTCGAGCGCCCGGCCTGGTCGGGATCGGCTCACTATGTCACAGATGGAAGTTGGCCCCAACCGTGATCGGCATTGCAGCATTGCTGTTGTTTTGTGTGAACACCAGAACGTACTTGAACTCCATCGTCAAGTCAACTGAATGATTGAGCCGGCATTCAAATCCAATACCGAAATCGAGCCCGAATTTCGTGCCTCCGTCGAAATTGACGTCATCTGCAGTCGCGGTCGCACTGCGTCCGGTCTTATCCGATCCGCTGAGATCGCTCAGGCTTATCGAGTGAATTCCCAATCCAACGAGCGCATATGGAGTGAGGATGGATCTTGTCGGTATTTTTCCCAGTGCCTCCATTGCCACGATGAACGCACTAATGTTCCCACCAGAGAGACTCGCGATATCCGAAGCCTGCAGATTGAACTGGGGAGCGACAACCGCCTTGAGCTTGTCTTTGTCTGATGCGAAGGTGTAGTACTCGATGTTCAGCCTGGCGGAGAAAAATCGCGCTATGTCTGCGTCAACGTGTGCGCCTCCTCCGAATCCGATTCCGTAGAAGTCCTTCCATGTATCCTCAAAGGCGGAGATTGCGATTCCTGCCTGAGGGCCGACGGAAAACCGGACGTCCTGCGCATTCGCAAGGCTTATAGAGAGTATTCCTGCAACGAGGATAACGGTCATTGATCTCATGATGACTCCAGGATGTGGATAAGCGTGGACAAAAGGATGAAAGATGCATCTGCATGCTTCTCCGCCGCTCCAGAACCAGGCAGGCCACACGCATCGTGCCTGTCGATAGAGGCTGACCCCTCCTGTAAAACAAAAGTCGGCACCCTCCATATGGAAGAAGCCGACTCTAGAGAACGTTGTGGAATGTAGGCCCCGGATCTACAACAGTCAACTTTTTCTTTCCATCTCAGCAAAAGCCGGCAAAAAACCTGTGATTACGTCATCCATTTCGTCGAACGCCAGCCCTCTCACCGGAGCGTGTTCAAAAAGTACGTGTACGTGAGGGCATCGATGAAGGCTCGTTCCTTGTTCGTCGAAGTAACAGCATGTCCCCCTTCCGTGTTCTCATAAAAGTAGACCCGGTACCCCAGGTCTTCCATTTTTGCGGCCATTTTCCGCGCGTGCGCGGGATGGACGCGATCGTCCCGCGTCGAGGTCACAAAGAGCACTCTCGGATACTTCCTGCCGGCTGCGAGGTTTTGATACGGGGAGTATTTCCGTATATACGCCCATTCCTCCGGTTTATCAGGATCTCCATATTCATCCATCCAACTTGCTCCCGCGAGAAGCTTGCTGTAACGCCTCATATCCAGCAGAGGCTTAAGGCACGCCACTCCACGGAACAGATCGGGCCTTTGCGTAAACGCAACTCCCACCAGGAGCCCCCCGTTGCTGCCGCCGAGTATTCCAAGGTGCTCCTTCGACGTGATCTTGCGCCTGATCAGGTCCTCGGCTACCGCATAGAAGTCATCATAGACCTTCTGTCTGTTCTCCTTCATTGCTCCCAGGTGCCACCGCGGACCGAATTCTCCTCCACCGCGGATGTTCGCGACCACAATCGCACCCCCGTGGTCAAGCCACGCATATCCGTCGGCGGGAACGTATTCCGGAACATACGGNNGGGATCTTCGTCCCGTCCTTTGACGGGATTTCGAGTTGACGGACCGCGTACCTGCCAGCATCGAAGAAATCCGGCTGTGTTTTTACTTTCTGAACCTCGTTCACGAGAGGGTCGGCCCAGTAAAGCGATTGCGGGGTCAGGAAGTTTGTGAAGCTGAAGAAATACTGGTCGGAGTCCGGGTCCGCACTGACGATCTCGATCGTCCCGAATTCCGGAGCGGCCGCTTTCTTCGCGGACCACCTTCCGTCCTGCAATGCGCACTCAAAGATCTCCCCGCGGACGTTGTTGAGCGTATTTACCAGAATGACGTGTTTGGTCGTCGAAACAGAGTTTATGCTTGATGTGCCGTCCGGCATCCAGACGATACGGATTTGCCTGCGCCCCCGCAGCAGTTCAGTATAGTCAACGCTCACAAGTGAGCCCTGCACATATGTGACACCGTCTGTATTCCAATCCGTCTTGAGCTGGAGGATGACCTGGTTCTGAAGAATGTTCACCAGACCCGCGTCAATCGGGATATCGAGTTTGACAAGTTCACCCTTCTCCAACGCAAAAACGTTGCTCGTGAACATCGAGGGTGCCTGCGTGATGAACACATACTGCCGTTCGGGCGTATTAATTGTGTATCCCCAGATCACCATGTCGGTCGTATCGCCGGCAAATACAGCGGGGGCGTTTTCGATTGACGTCCCCCTGCTCCAGAGCCGTGCCAGGCGCGGGTACCCGGACCGCGTGGTCGCGTCTTTGCCGACGCATGATGAAACGATAAGGGTGTTTTCATCTCTCCAGGACGTTCCCCCCTTCGATTCAGGAAGGGTGAATCCGCCTTTGACAAACCGCTTCGTTCGAAGATCGAATTCACGTATTACCGATGCATCCGAACCTCCCCGGGACAGGGAAAGCATGCAGCGGTTGTAATCAGGATACAAGTAATCGGCGCCGGCAAAGACCCAGTTCTCCCCCTCGGCCTTGCCCAGCGAATCGACGTCGAGGACGACCTCCCACACAGGATTCGCTGTGCGGTATTCCGCAACGGTTGTTCTCCGCCAGATCCCGCGCTCGTTTCGCTCATCTTTCCAAAAGTTGTACACATAGCGTCCATGCACCTCCGGGTACGCTATGCGCTTTACGGAATTGTATACTTCAAGGTTCTTCTCATATATCCTGCCAAACATCGGACTCTGTTTCAGGGCGGCCATCGTCGAGTCGTTGTGGGCATGGACCCAATCAAGCGCTTTGTCCCCGTCGATCGATTCCAGCCAAATGTATGGATCGGCAACATCTTGAGCAGACATGATTCCTCTGAGCAAAAGAACGGTTAGGAACAGCACGGTCACCGGTGAATTCTTCGACATTGGCATTCTCCTTTCGGTTCAGCCGATAACGTCTGAGGTTTCGCCCCGGAAGGCTTTCCCCCCCCTTTCCACCCGGTTCTTGTCAAATATGCAACATACGTACCCATTTCTGCAACACGCACGCATACCCGGCCAATTCGCCGATGAAGTGGTCAAATAGAACGGGGAACCCGCAGGTTTCTCCCCGCAGCCCATGCAGGGGGGTTGGTTTTTGGACTGAATGCGACATATATTAGAACAGCGCAGAACCCATCCCCGACAGACTACGAGAGAGCGAAATGAAGAGTTGCATACTGAGTTACATCCTGCTCCTTCCCACCCTCGCCCTTTGTCAGACGGTCAACTTTGCGATCACCGTCAACGATTCTCCCGCTACGATCAGCCCCTTCATTTACGGAACGAATCAGCTCATGTCGGGGGGAGAGAACTGGGGTTCCATGAGGCTGGGGGGCAACCGTCTCACCGGATACAACTGGGAGAACACTGCGTCGAACGCCGGGAGCGACTACATCCACTCGAGCGATAACTACCTCCCCTCGGTGTTCGGAGTCCCCGGAGACAGTTCCAACGTACCCGGCATCGTCGTTGAAGCATTCTACAGACAGGCGCAACCATTCAATGCGTACCCCCTTGTCACACTTCAGATGGCCGGATTCGTTGCCAGGGACAAGAACGGTGTTGTGGACTCCTCGCAGACAGCACCCTCATCCCGGTGGGCCTACGTGAAGCCTGCCAAAGGCGCCCCGCTTTCGCTGACACCCGATACAGGCGACAGCAGCGTCTCCATGGACGAACTTGTGAACTTTCTTGTTCACACCTACGGCACGGCGGCGTCCGGAACCGGCATCAGGGGCTATGCACTTGACAACGAGCCGGCACTCTGGAAATCCACCCATCCGAGGATCCATCCGCTGCAACCGACCTGCCGGGAGTTGATCCAGAAGTCGGTAGCACTCTCGCGTTCGATAAAAACGATCGACCCGTCCGCAGAGGTGTTCGGACCGGTCGAGTACGGATTTTCCGGCTATTTGAATTTCCAGAGCGCCCCCGATTGGAACAGTGTCGCTTTCGGCAAATCGTATGGTTGGTTTCTCGACTATTACCTCGACCAGATGAAACTGGCGAGCGACACCTCCGGCAGGAGGCTCCTCGACGTCCTTGACCTCCACTGGTACCCGGAAGCCCAGGGGAGCGACGGCAACAGAATAACGGCCGCAAATGCCACTTCTGCTGCGGACATACAGGCGCGGATTCAGGCTCCGCGCACGCTGTGGGATTCACACTACAAGGAAACCAGCTGGATTGAACAGTATTATTCTTCGTATCTGCCCCTCATACCGAAGCTGGCCCAGTCGATAGCGAAATACTACCCGGGGACAAAGCTCGGGTTTACGGAATTCGAATACGGAGGGGAGACCGACATCTCAGGCGCTCTGGCAATCGACGACGTCCTCGGGATTTTTGGGAAGTACGGGGTCTACTTCGCGACGTACTGGGAAGGGGGAAGTCAGACCCCGTACATTTCCGCCGCATACAAGATGTACAGGAACTACGACGGGAACAATTCGACATTCGCGGACCTGTCCCTCCCGTCGCGAACCGGCGACAGTGTCAACACGTCGATTTATGGCTCGTTAAAGCGAGGAAGCCATGAACTTCACCTCCTCGTCATCAACAAGAATCCGGGCCAGGGCGTGGCAGGCCATTTCGCAGTATCATCGGGCTCCCCCTCCGGACCCCACGTCACGATCCTGAGCGGCAAGGTCTGGGAGCTCAAAGGGGGGAGCTCACAGATACACAGCGCGAACGATGTTTCGGGAATCTCCGACAGCTCTTTTTCGTATCCGATCGACTCGGCGTCGGTCTATCACATCGTTCTGCAGACTTCGATGATCACCGGCGTCTCCGCACCGGCCGGCCTTCCCGTCGACTTTGCCCTCTATCAGAACTACCCAAACCCGTTTAACCCGGCCACGGTGATTGTGTATCAGGTGCCGGCGGACGGGCACGTTACGCTAAAGGTGTACGATCTGCTCGGCAGAGAGGTCACAACGCTCGTGAATCACTTCCAGCGCGTCGGACAATACAGCGTTACGTTTGACGCATCGCGCCTTGCAAGCGGCGTGTACGTGTGCAGTCTTATGTCCGGCGGCCATACCGCGGCGAAGAGGATGGTTCTTATGAAATGATCCGGACCCGAGCCCAACGGCAAAACGCCCCGGGCAGACAATCGGGGGACCGACAACAAGAGCAGAGGCAACAGTAGCGCTCTCCCCTTATTTGATATTTCTTTACGAGATGGGGTACAACGGCGTCCAAGAACTCAAGGAGAATGTCCCATGCCCTCTTTCACGTTTACGCTCAATGGCAAGGAGACGACAGTCGATGCGCATGCCGGCACGCCACTCCTCTGGGTGCTGAGAGACACTCTGGGACTTACGGGAACCAAGTTCGGATGCGGCAAGGGTCTCTGCGGTTCCTGCACTGTGCACATTGACGGCGACGCGGCCCGGTCATGCATCACGCCGATGGAAAACGTGTCGAGGGCTTCGGTCATCACCATTGAGGGGCTCTCGCTGAGTCACACGCATCCAGTCCAGCGGGCGTGGATAAAGGACGAGGTACCTCAATGCGGTTATTGCCAGTCCGGCCAGATCATGGCCGCCGCCGCACTGCTGAAGAAGCATCCCAACCCGACCGATGCGGAGATCGACGAATCCATGGGCAACATGCTCTGCCGGTGCGGTACCTACCAGCGCATCAGGAGGGCGATTCACACCGCGTCCGAAGAAGGAGGTGTGCGATGAAACGGCAATTTGATCCCCGGCGGAGAGAGTTCTTTAAAGTTACTTCCATTGCCGGAGCCGGTTTCCTCCTCAGTTTTCACCTTCCCTGGAGCGGGAAACTTGAGGCATTCGCACAGAGCCGCCAGACGGCATTTGCTCCGAACGCATGGCTGCGCATCGACGGAGACGGGACTGTTACGGTCACCGTGGCCAAATCGGAAATGGGGCAGGGTGTACTCACAGCGCTCCCGATGATTCTCGCCGAAGAACTCGACGCCGACTGGTCTAACATAAAGGTTGAGCAGGCCCTTGCCGACAAAAAGTACGGCGATATGGGAACAGGCGGGAGCACCAGCGTCCGGACTTCGTGGGAGGCTCTGCGCACGGCCGGTGCAACCGCACGGGCGATGCTCGTATCGGCTGCGGCGAAACGCTGGGGCGTTCCTGAATCGGCCTGCCGCACCGAAAACTCGGGTGTGATTCACGTTCCGACAGGACGGAAGCTCGCATACGGGGAGCTTGCAGGCGAAGCAGCGATCCTACCCGTGCCCGCAAAAGTCGCGCTGAAAGTCCCGAAGGATTTCCGGATTGTAGGGAAGCGGATCCCGCGCGTCGATACCCCGTCGAAGGTGAACGGTACGGCACAATTCGGGATCGACATCCGGATTCCCGGCATGCTCTATGCCGCAGTCGCGCAATGCCCGGTGTTCGGCGGCAGCGTGAGGTCGTTCGATGAGAAACAGGCCGCGTCCGTCCCCGGCGTGAAGCGCGTCCTCCGTATCAGCAGCGGCATCGCAGTGGTTGCCGACTCGACGTGGGGAGCATTCCAGGGACGTGACGCGCTCCAGATCATATGGGACGAGGGGCCAAACGCACACCTCTCGAGCGACGATATCCGGAAGATGTTTGTCGAGGCATCCGGGAAACCGGGTGCTGTCGCCGTCAATGAAGGCGACTTCGACAATGCTATGGCAAAAGCCTCGAAACGCATCGACGCAATCTACGAGCTCCCATTCCTCGCCCACGCCACGATGGAACCGATGAACTGCGTTGCCGACGTGAGGAAGGACCGCTGTGAGATCTGGGCTCCGACGCAGGATCCCCAGGCCTTTCAGAAGAAAGCCTGCGAGACTACGGGACTCCACGAAGAGAGTGTCATCGTACACACCACGCTTCTCGGGGGCGGGTTCGGCCGCCGAACCGAAACGGATGCGCTTTCGCAGGCTCTGGAGGTCTCCAAAGCGATGGGTGCCCCGGTCAAGCTGACCTGGAGCCGGGAGGACGATATGACGCACGATATGTACCGTCCGGCGAGTTATCATCTCCTCTCAGGCGGACTTGACGGGAACGGCCGCCTGGTGGCGATCAAACACAGGATCGTCGCCCCCTCCATCTCCGAATCGAAGTGGCCGGGGAGCACGAAGAACGGACTCGACGATGACGTCGTGGAAGGTGCAGTGAAACTCCCCTATGCGATACCGAATTTCCGAGTAGAGTACGTCATGGCCAACACGGCGGTCCCGGTCCTCTGGTGGCGGTCGGTCTATCCCTCACAGAACGTTTTTGCGGTCGAATCCTTCATGGACGAGCTTGCACACGCGGCAGGGAGGGACCCTCTCGAATTCCGGAAGGCTCTTGTCACAGGAATGCCGCGGATGAGGAAGGCGATGGACATGGCGGCAGCGAAAGCCGGCTGGGGGACACCGCTCCCCGCAGGACACGCCCGTGGCATCGCTCTCTCCCCCCCTTCATTCTTCCAGACCCCCGTTGTTCAAATTGCCGAGGTCTCTGTGGGAACCGACCGGCGTGTAAGGCTCCACCGCATTATCTGTGCGCTTGACTGTGGGATCGTCGTCAATCCCGATACCGTTGAGGCACAGATCGAGGGAGGGTTCGTCTACGGGATTACGGCGGCTCTCAAGGGGAAAATCACCGTCAAGGATGGACGCGTCGACGAGAAGAACTTTGATGACTACCCGCTTCTCACGCTTGATGAGATGCCTGTCGTTGAGACCGTGATTGTAGAGAGCAGTGAGCCGCCGACCGGCACGGGTGAACCCGGACTCCCCGCCGCCGCCCCGGCGGTAGCCAACGCGGTCTTTGCGGCGAGCGGCCAGCGTCTGCGGACTCTTCCGATGAAGCTCTTGTAGGTGGGGGGAGGAGGCCTGGCCCTCCTCGGCCTCGGAGCGATCATACCAACGCCAAGGTACGTCTCAATCCGCAGTGACGTACACCCTGAGAGCCGCCGAACCGGCAGGGTGTCCGTCAGCCTCGGCCGACCATAGAATTCTCTGCCATTCCGATTTGCTCACCTGTGGCGCGACAAGCCGCAATCGTACCGGAAAATAGTCGTGCGCTGCGACAGGGAAGACATTCTCTGGCACAGGATGATGAGCGTACTGAGCGGAGTTGCTGTCTAAAGACCATCCCGGGGGTAGTTGAGTTCGCAGATAAAAGGTCACCGCCGCGTTCGTATTATTGTGGAGCAATAGCGGCACGGAAAAGTCCTGGCCGCTCCTTACGCCGAGTTCCGGTACGAGGAGTCGCGGCAGCGAGTCGAGATTGTGTGAGGGCCAGAATCGGGCGTAATATGCCCACCCGCCTCCAAGCTCAACTGACGTTTGTGAAGCCTCCGATTGATTCGCAGGAGAGGATTGTTGGTATCCGCGTGCCGGCCGAAAAGGAATCGGATCAGAAACAATCCCCTGGAAAACGTCACCTGCGACTGACCCTCCCACCAAAGATTTCCCCAGAACAAACGTCAGCGTCTGTTCGTAGAAGCTCATGTCGCCTGCAGCAAGAGCCTTTGTCGGTTCACCATCATACTGGGTTTGATGGAAGGAGGTTTCCTTTGCCGCAAGCCGCCCGTACGAGACATGCTGCGACGGGGAGATATCGGTCATTGAATATTCAGGACCCCGGCCTTTCATGAAGTCAAAGTGTGAAGCATCGGTAAAATAATAGAGCTTTTCCGGCTGCCACGCGTGCAAGCCTTCCATGAGATTGGAATACCACAGCCGGTCTTCAGGCACCGCCACTTGTTCCGGAAACCACGTGGGATCGCCGGCGAGGTCAAACGCTTCTGAAGCAACGACGCCCGATGCCTGATGGTCCTGATGATTTTCACCGACCACGATATCCGGGAGCATCGTAATAACGACTTCCGGGCGAGTCAACCTCATAAACCGCACTATCTCCCCAAGAACATTGCCGTGGTTCCATGATCCCAGCGAGCGCAATACATCCGGAACATCAGGATACGGAGTGTCCGGCGCCCGGAGAAACCACACATTGTGGATCCCGATGGAACCCAGAGCTTTCCGTGCCTCCAACTCCCGGATCTCAGCTAACGTGCAAGCCTGCTCATAGCCGACAAGGTTCTGGCCCGCATCGCCGCGCGTCGTAAAGACAACGGCAATCCGTTTGTGTTGCTCGAACACGGCCCTGGCCAGGTATCCCGCAATCAACGACTCATCATCGGGGTGTGCCACGACAACAAGAATGTCGGATTTGAACCGTTCATCCGGCGGCGGGCTTAGTGCGGGCTGCTGTGCCATGACAACGCGGGCAAACGGGGCAGCCAGCATGCAAACGAAGACAACGAAAGTCTGAGACCGTCGATCAAGCAGCCAAAGCAGCGAGTTTTTGACCCTCATTGGACTCATGTGATTACTCTCCCTTAATATGCTTTGCCGTCCGAATCTCTCCAGCGAGAAAGGTAACACCGTACACTCATACTAGCAATTTGAGCCGGGGGAGGACCCGTACCCAGTCGAGCTTTGCCCAGCCAGAAATTTCGTTGTTTCATTTGAAATCGTGGAAGCTCAGTCAAAAAAGCGACTTCTCTACAGACTCCAGGAGGGGAGTTTTGTGCAGACGAAGAGGATCTTGCTCTTGCGGTAAATTCCGCAGAACCGCGCACATAAGAAAGCCCCACCATCACTGGAGGGGCTTTCGTTTAGATATGCGTGGACAACTGTCTGACAGGGGCACCCCCCGTGACGCCTTTCACGCACAAAAGGTTGAAGACTATGCTCCCGGCGCCCGATAACGGACGGATTTCTTGGCGGCTTCGTCCATCTCTGCCGGCGTCACGAGAGGCGTTGATGTTACCTGCGCACCTCCTGCAGCGTTGACCGCCAGGCTGACTGCGGCGGCACTCTTCCCATCGGGAAGATCAGCAATGATGAACACATCGGTATCGCCAAGCGCAAAGTAGAATGATTCCAGCTTTCCGCCCAGCCCCGTCATCATCTCCGCCACCGCCGCCTGCCTGCTTGAACCACCTTTATCAACGATGCCTTTCGTCCCGTTGAGAGTATAATTTGCGCGGAACAGATACTTAGCCATCACGACTTCCTTTCTTGTTGTGAATGATTTGATTCATACATGTCGAGGGGATCTACCCGCTCGTGTGGATTGACAATGAGCCCGCCGAGTGCAGGAACTCCCGCACCACGCTGTCAAACTACGGCTGTATGCACCGCACGGCTGCGGGGTTAGAGAGAGCCCAGTGGGGCGAATAGTGAAACAGGAATTATTTCTGAGGGAGCGATTGGAGGGGGAAGAGTGTTTTTTGCGGTACATGCCGATCTCAGCGGTTCACTGAGGAGAGACGAGTCGGCGAACTTGCTATGACGCTGCGCAAGAGACCTCCTGAATGCAGAGCTGAGTTCCCCGAACTGAACGGGACGGGGTACTCGACGACCGCAAAAATCAAAGAACACAATTGAAGGACCAGTGTGTAGATACAGATAAGCGAATGTATTGTCAAGCTAAATCGGTCGGAAACACAGGCGATTGTTCGATTTTGTGCCCTTTCCTTTGTAGATTGTGCCGCGACCGCCGATGCGTCCCGAGGCGTACGGACTCTCTCCTTATTGCTCTCCAATACATCAATCCAAGAGGCAGCTGATGAACGCGCAACCGATAACGTTGAGGCTTCTTGCGATGACCTCCATGCTCGCGCTGCAGGTTATTGCCGGGGATTTGCCGAGGCAATCTCCACCCAGGGGCGGAGCGGTTATAGGGCTCTTTGATGAGGTCCAGGAATTGTTTCCCGATACACAGCTTTTTCAAGCGGTAAAGCAGCTCCGCCTGCAGATGCCAAGGAACACCGTAGCCGGCGTTCACGTGATGATTACCGGGCTTCGGGGAACGGAGAAGATCGGGTTCTTTGAGTCGGACGAGACCGGGAAACCGACGCCTGGCATACACTGGTACCGGCTGATTGACGTCCCCGTGACAGAAAACACCGGGCTCGACCGCAACACCGAAAAATACAGCGGCATGAAGAATCCCTATGTAATCCGGAGGGCGCCTTTCCGGATTTACGATCCATTTCGGCCTGTGACATCGCCGATTGCGGCCGAGTCGACGGCCGTGGCCCTCCGGATCGAGATACCGATTGACGCCAAGGCGACTCCGGGAGAATACAAACACCGGCTGAACATCGAAGTCGACGGACACGTCGAATCGCTGGAATGCATCGTGAGCGTGCATCGAGCGACAATTCCTCCGCTGACCCGCTCAACAGTTTCGTATGTCAACTGGCACAGCATCGACAACATCTGCAGTGCCCACAACGTGGTCAAGTGGAGCGAGCCATTCTGGACGATGCTCGCAAAGTATGCACACACGATGGCCAGGGGAAGACAGAACACATTCTGGTTCATCTGGGGTGATTATTTTACGTTCGACAGCGTCGGCAATGTCTCCTCGTTTCGCCGGGATCTTCTCGAACGATACATCCGTGTGTTCCTTGACGCGGACATGAAGACGATACAGGGTGCACCGATGTTCGGCCGTCGGAACTGGACCTCCAGTGACATGCTCCTGGGAGTCCGGGCGGCGGATGGCAAGGAGGTTGATGCAGTCTCCGAACGGGGAAAGCGGATGCTGACACAAATGGCCGAGCGGATCATAGCGATGATGAAGGAGAACGGTTGGGAGGGACAGTGGCTGCAGGGCGTCTTTGATGAACCGGAAGATGCCTTCGTTGATCGATACAGGGAACTGGTAGCAGTATTGCGCGGATTGAAGCCCGACATCAAGATTCTGGAGGCAACGATGACGACAAGCGTGAGCGGGCTTGTTGATGTCTGGTGTCCGCAGGTTCAGGAATACCAGGCCAACCGGGAGTTCTTTGACAAGCGCAGGGCGGCGGGTGACAAGGTGTGGGTCTATACATGCCTGTCTCCGGGCGGACAGTGGCTGAACCGGCTCCTGGATGAGGAACGTCTCCGCCAGGTCTACATCGGCTGGGCCCTCGCAAAGTACGATCTGCAGGGATATCTCCACTGGGGGGGGAATTTCCACACAGCGAAGCCTTTTGAGGAACTCGTCCGGCCCCACATCGAGGGGCAATACCTTCCGGCGGGCGACTCACATATTCTCTATCCACTCGCTGATGGACCCCTCTCAAGCCACAGGTTCGAAGCCCACCGGATCGGGCTGGAAGACTACGAACTTCTCGCTCAGCTAAAATCACATGATGCGCCCCGGGCGCAACAGATCATCGCACGGGTGGTTCAGGGATTTGACAAGTATAGCACAGACGTCGCTGCATACCGGACCGCCAGGGAACTTCTTCTGGATGCGGTGGATGAATACACAGCAGAGTAAGGTCTCTATTCCCCGGGGCTTCTCCCATGCGTAGACTGCTTGCG
>PMJQ01000016.1 GCA_003157485.1 Ignavibacteriota bacterium | reverse complement strand
ATCGTGAAGTTCGTCGGCGGCAAGAACGCAACGGGGACCGTGTGGGCCGATGATTTCGTCTTCTACGGCCGCGCGGGGGCGTGGGCGGGACAGGACTGGAATACCTCCGTGGCCGTCCCGACCGGGTGGTATTACTGGCTCCCGCCGAACGGCGGGAATGACGGCCTCCTCGCCAACGGGTTTCAAAACACGGTGGTGACAGCCGAGGCGTCTCATTCGGGGACGCATTCGCTGAAGTTCAACCTCCCTGCGGGCCGCGCGGTGCACGACGGGTTCGTCGGCACGCAGCGGATTGCATTCGGTAATCTCGGTGCCGGGGCTTCGGTCAATGCCGGCGACTGGGTCCGCATCAGCGTCTGGATCAAGGCGAGCGGCCTCTTCCCGGATTCCGCGGCGCTCTATCCCGGAACATGGGCGGTCGGGTTCACACCGCTCTTCTTCGCGCAGACGGGGAACAACGCGGGATACAATCCCGTCGGTCCGCAGACCGATTACACGTTTGCATTCCCGAGCGTGACCGCCTTCGACTGGACGCAGTACACGCTTGACGTGCAGCTGCCGACGGGCGTGAGCGCGAAGTATCTGGAAACACGCCTTCATGTGTACAATCAGTTTGTGGGCACCATCTACTTTGATGATCTCTCCGTGACCAAGATCGACATGCCGCAGGTGGCGGCGGTCGGCGGGTTCGAAGGGACGCTTCCGGCCTACTGGTCAATGGGCAATCAGCCTGCCGGCGCGACGCTCTCCTGGGCTACCGATCAGTCCCGCTCGCTGGGGCACTCGCTCAAGATCACGAAAACCGCAACGAGCGACACGGCGTCATGGATCTCCGGCAACATGTGCGATTTCTGGTCGCCGACCATATCGAAGAACGTGGACATACTCCTCGGTGCGTACGTGATGACGTCGGGTGTCAACACGAACCCCGCCACGAACGACGCGAAGTGGTACGTGGCGTACGACTTCTACGACACACTGGGGGCGTTCATCGGCGAGACGAAGCTGCCGGTGAACCAGACGACGGCCTCGAGCACGGGATTTGTGGCCGATACAAACAGCCCCGCACAGACCGTTCTCCCGAAGACGGCGTTCAAAGTGATCGTGAAGTTCGTCGGCGGCAAGAACGCCACCGGCACCGTGTGGGCGGACGACTTCATCTTCTACGGCCGCGCGGGGGCGTGGGCGGGACAGGACTGGAACACGTCCGTGGGCGTCCCGACCGGGTGGTTTTACTGGCTCCCGCCGAACGGCGGGAACGACGGCCTCCTCGCAAACGGGTTTGAAAACACGAGGGTGACGACTGCGGCAGCGCACACGGGGACGCATTCCCTGATGTTCAATCTCCCCGCGGGGCGCGCCGTGCACGACGGGTTCGTCGGCACGCAGCGGTTTGCGATCTCGGGCGGCGGGTGGGGAACAAACGGACCGATGGGTACCGGCGGAACATCGTCGGTCTCCGGCGACCGTCCGTTCTCCGTCAACGCGCAGCCTGGCGACTGGGTCCGGATCAGCGTCTGGATCAAGGCAAGCGGCCTCTTCCCTGATTCCGCGGCGGTCTATCCCGGAACGTGGGCGGTCGGGTTCACGCCGCTCTTCACCGCGCAGGCGGGGAGCAACGCGGGGTATAATCCCGTCGGTCCGCAGGTGGATTACACGTTTGCATTCCCGAGCGTGACCGCCTTTGACTGGACGCAATATACGCTCGATGTGCAGATCCCCACGGGGGTGGGCGCTCAGTTCATGGAAGCCCGCCTCCACGTCTACAACCAGTTCGTCGGAACGGTCTATTTCGACGATCTCGACGTGCAGAAGCTCGACGTGCCGCAGGTGGCGGCCATCGGCGGGTTCGAGGGAACGCTTCCTGCATACTGGACGATGGGCGGCCAGCCTGCAGGCGCGACGCTCTCGTGGGCGACCGATCAGTACCGCTCGATGGGTCATTCGCTGAAGATCACAAAGACCGCGACGTCAGACTCGGCGGCATGGATCTCGACGAACATGTGCGATGTCTGGTCGCCGACCGTATCGAAGAACGTGGACATACTCCTCGGTGCATACGTGAGGACGTCGAACGTCAACACGAATCCTTCGACAAACGACGCAAAGTGGTACGTGGCGTACGACTTCTACGATACGGTCGGCGCCTTTATCGGGGAGACCAAGATCCCCGTCAATCAAACCGCGGCGTCGAGCATATTCTTCGTCGCGGATACGAACAGCCCGGGCCAGACCGTTCTCCCGAAGACGGCGTTCAAGGTGATCGTGAAGTTCGTCGGCGGCAAGAATGCCACCGGCACCGTGTGGGCGGACGACTTCATCTTCTACGGCCGTGCGGGGGCGTGGGCGGGACAGGACTGGAACACGTCCGTGGGCGTCCCGACCGGCTGGTACTACTGGCTCCCGCCGAACGGCGGAAACGACGGCCTCCTTGCCAACGGGTTTGAAAACACGATGGTGACGACGGCCTATGCGCACACGGGGACGCACTCCCTGGTGTTCAACATGCCCGCGGGGCGCGCCGTGCACGACGGATTCGTCGGCACGCAGCGGTTCAACTTCACAGGAAACACGTGGGGCGGGAACGGACCGGCCGGCAATGCGCTTGCGACCGGAACCAACCCGTTCGGCATCACCGCGCAGCCTGGCGACATACTGGAGCTGAGCGTG
>PMJQ01000203.1 GCA_003157485.1 Ignavibacteriota bacterium | reverse complement strand
ACCGCAACAGACGAGAAGTGAGACACTCATCGAACATGCGAGACACCCCCCTCAGCCGCAACTGATTCTTATCCGCGTTTCTTCGCGAGACGATCCCCTCCTGCAAGGCAATCCCCCAAGTTAATGATTTCTTCATCCTGGCTTTACTCTCGTGTAACACGAGAACCGTACTTTCGCAACGGTGATATCCGGCATTAAGGCAGATCGAACTCACCGTCGAAAGAAGACACATGAAATCACGTGGCGTACCCCGAGAACCATTTATGTTTGCATGGGTGCACGAGATGATGCAGGAAGACAGAGAATCCGGTGATCAGCCGGAAGAAATCCAAAATCACATTTTCTACTCGCTGATGTTTCTGGCCGCGGTTGCGGCGCTGGCGTACGCCTTTGCATCGGGACTTTTCACGATGAGCAGCCGATAGCAAGGCGACTCCCGCTCACCAACGCCGACCGGCCCCTCCCTTAGAACTGGTGAAAGGCGTCGGAGACGAACTTCATCACTTCCGGCAGCGCAGCCCGCCAGTACGGCCATGAATGACCGCCGTCCCTGACCCGGAATTCGTGCGGTATGTTATTCTTGTGCATCGCGATATGCACAAGGCAATTCCCTTCGGTCAGAAAATCGTCATCCCCGCAGTCGATATACCACCGGACCGCCTTCTTCTGGTCCTCCGGCATGTTCGTGACCAGGTAGAGTATGCTGTGCGTTTTGAAATAGGCTTCTATGGTTGCAGTATCCGGGGGCGTGCCGGGTGCGGGTTGAGTGAACCGGGTGAGACTCGTCCACGTATCGGCGACGGTCATCGGTCCGGTCGCCGCGCTCAACGGGCAGGCTGATGAGAACATGTCGGGATGATGCAGCCCGTAAAGATACGTTCCTTCCCCTCCCATCGAAAGGCCCGCGACCGCTCTGTAGTGTTTCTCGCCTTTGATCCTGTACGTTTTTTCGATGAACGGGATGAATTCCTGGAAGAAGAAGTCTTCGTACCGCCACTCTCCCCTGATGTCGTTCCAGTAGCCCCGTCGACCGGTGTTCGCGTCAGGCATCACGATGATCATGGGGGTGGCATACCCCTCGTTTATCGCCTTATCTGCAATATGCTCCACCTCGCCGAATTGCACCCATCCCGTCTGATCGTCGCCGCTTCCGTGAAGAAGATACAAGACGGGGTATCGGCGCTGAGAGGTCTCGTATCCGGGTGGAAGATAGATCGCGTATTTCCGATCCCCTTTGAGAATCTTACTGTCAAGCGTGAGCTCGTCAAACACCTTGCCGGTCTGGGCGGCGAGCTGAGACGCCGGAATTGTCAGCGCGCAGCCGGCCGCAAAAGTCGCCGTCATGAGGGAGAGAAGGGTGGTCCCGGTTTTCATTGCTCCTCCTGATATGGAATGTCGTCTGAAAAATCACATTCAAGCTCCACGCTCAAGCGGACGCGGAGCTCCCGCAAACGTTCAGGGAGCCGGCGTAAGCCTGAACAGCACGACGCTGTGAGGCGGAATGACACGGATGAAATCCTCTTTCGTCGTGCCGATGTCCTTCCTGTTCCAGATGTCGCGAACGGCGTACGTGCCTTTGAGGAACGAAAGGTAGCTCCAGTTCACGTGCATCTCCATCTTGTTGTCGCCGGCGTTCAGTAGACAGACCGCCCACTCACCGTGTGAGAGCTCCTTCGCCCATATCTCCTTCCCGGGGTTTTCAATGAACCGGAACCCCTCTTTTCCGAGCGGATCCTGGTCGATTGCAATGACCTCACCGTTTGTCAGAATGCCCCGGACCTCCGGCGTCATGTTCCTCACGTCGTTCCCCGCCATAAGGGGCGCGGCGAGTATACACCAGAGGCTGAAATGCGCTTCGGCTTCTCCCCGGGAGAGCCCCCTGTTTCCCACTTCGAGCATGTCCGGATCGTTCCAGTGATCGGGCCCGGCATATTTCTCGAGGCCCACCTGCTTGTCCAGTATGACCTTCCAACCCATGTCGTAGACCCCCTGGCAGTCGTAGCAGTCCCGGATGTCCCCTGTTGTGCGCCAGAGATGGCCGATGTTCTCGGCCCAGAGCCACGGCTTGTTATTCCCCCACTCGCAGAGACTGAAGACCACGGGACGGCCCGCGGCATGCAGCGCATCACGCATCGTTTTGTACGTCTCCTCCGCGTTTGCGGTGCCGTGGTTGCACCAGTCGTATTTCAGGTAGTCGACGCCCCATGAGGCGTAGCTCCGCGCATCCTGGTATTCATGGCCGCGCCCTCCCGGGAACCCCGCACACGTCTCCGTCCCGGCACAATTGTGTATCCCGAATTTGAATCCCTTTGCGTGGAGATAATCGCCCAGCGCTTTCAAACCTCCGGGGAACTTTGCAGGATCCGGGACGATATTCCCCGCACTGTCACGGGTTTTCGACTCCCAGCAGTCATCGATCACGATGTACGTGTACCCCGCCTTCTGCATGCCGTTCGCAATCATGGCATCGGCGACCCCCTTGATCAGCTGCTCGTTGATATTCCCGGCGAACGTGTTCCAGCTGTTCCAGCCCATCGGCGGCGTCGGCGCCAGGCCGTCAAATTTCTGGGCGAACGCGGCCGCGGAGGCAAGGAGGAGCAAGAAGAGAAGTTTTCTCATGTGGCATCCTTTTCCTGTGTTGTAGAGCGGTGACGTGAGGGGAGAAAGAACCGGGGTACCGGTTCAACTTACTTATTATTGATATTGCAATCAACTTGGGGTAACTTGGTTTGTAAGGCGATCCTTTCGCAAAGGCATCCCTGGTACCGGAGAAGAGGCCATGAAAGCAAAAATGTTCCTTTGCCTGTTGTTCGCATTCGCGACGGCAGGTTATGCGGGGATCGGGCCGAAGAATTTCGTGAAGTACGTCCCGAAGAATCCCGATGCCGCGGGGGACACGATCTATATCCCGGGCGGCACGCTCGCCGGGGGCGAAAACGCCGGATCGCTCGAAACAACGATCAACCAGGACACGCTGACAACCGGCGGGAGAAAGAACGTCGACCGGGTGTACGCTCTCTATGAAGGTCAGTATTATTACCAGATCGCGCCGATCTACTGCTACAACCCCACCGGGACACTGACGATCTGCGGCGTCCCCGATCCAGCGCAGCCCACACACACAACGAAGCCGGTAATCCTCATTTCTCCGGTTCCCCCTGCCACGACCGAAGGGACGAACACGGTGTACGGGAGCATCGTTGTGGACAACATCCACTACCAGGCCCAGATGCTGACCGGGTCGTTCAATGCCGAGCTCTTCTACTGCGGCACAGCACAGCATCGGGCACAGTCGCTCCGTATCAACAACTGCCTGTTCGAGTTTTCGAGCATCGACCTGTTCGACTGCACGAACGAATCGGGCGCGATCGGCGGATGGCCGTTCGGCGCGACATTCTTCATCACGAACTCCTATTTCCGCAACATGTTCCAGGGAGGCCAGTGGTGGGGTTCACGCGTGTTCCAGTGCAAGCACCCTATCGACACGCTCTGGATTGAGAACGTCACGACGACGACCGCGGGACTCACGTTCCTCCAGCAGAACGAGCTGACGGACGTTATGTACGTCAATCACTGCACGATCGTCGACAACCACAGGTACTGGCTCCTCTCCCCGTATCACCGGCACATGTTCATCACGAACAACATATTCATCAACCAGAACTGGGTCGGGGAAGATACGAACATAACGAACAGCGGTCAGGATCCGGAGAAATCCTTCACAAGCACGATTAACGTCGACACGAACAACATGGTGAACGGACTGCTCACGCAGCCGAAGTACTGGGCGTCGCCGACCGACTCGACGCATTTTTCGCCGCTCCTCTCCCTCAACCATCTGCAGGTGTATATATCCGACAACATTTACTATTACGACCCTCAGCTTATCAGCGGCTATTACAATTCAAGCAAGTACATACTGCCGGCGGTCGGGACCATACCGTCGTACCTGAACTGGGCGGGGGATGGGACCGGGCCGTGGAAAATCAGGAATATCCCGTGCGAATGGATGAACTCGCGCACACAAGGGTTGTTCAACGCGTTTGCGCCTCCGAACGGCGGGTTCATCGAGAAGAGGACAAGCACATCGGATCCGGGGACGGTTACGCCGGGGATCGCCAGCGCCAGCATCGTGGATTCGATGGCGGTATGGAATCAGAACCTGTGGGGTGATACGCGCTTCGCGGGCGGCGCCGCTCTACAGAACACGCACTACATCTACGGCGATTACAATCCGACGACTCTTCCGGGCATCTCGGGCGGCGTGAAGACCGATGCAATGACCACTGGTCAGGCGGGCATCACGAAGTTCACGGATCTGACGGAGAACTTCTCCCAGTCGACGCACCTCTCGGTCATCGACGGACTTCCGATCGGCGCGCTGATATGGGACGATACGAAGCTCGGGTCGTTCAACTCCGCGGCTGATTGGAATCTCGTCCATACGAAATACATGTCGGAAGGGGGCGTCCCGGATGGGATAACGACGGCTCCTTCGAGCGTCCAGGGCAGCTACAGGCTCGACCAGAACTATCCGAATCCTTTCAACCCCTCGACGAGGATCAAGTACTCGCTCCCGCAGGCCGGGATCGTGAAGCTTGTCGTCTATGACGTGCTCGGCAGGGAAGTGCGCACGCTCGTCAACGGTGCGATGTCCGCCGGTCAGCAGGAAACGGAGTGGGACGGCAAGAACTCGAACGGCCGGACAGTCGGCAGCGGCATTTACTTCTACAGGCTGACTGCAGGGAGCTTCACCGCAGCGAAGAAGATGACGCTCATTAAATAATTGCAAGAAAAAGCTTGAATCTGAAAAAGAGATCGTCTAAATTCCCGGGTGTTTTTCCCGTCGTTCCGGGTGACCGCTTCACTGCGCAAGTCAGCAGCTACTCTTCAACTACAGAACGTTCGACAAATTCCGAGGGAGGTCCGCGATGGACAACGAGGCGAGAGAGAGACTGAAGAACATTGCACGGAATCTTGTCGATTCGTCATTTGCGAAGGCATGCGACGACTCGTTCACGGAGGAGGATTTCCAGAAATCCGTGGAAGGACTCGTCAACCACCTCATGGCAGTCCGCAGGCGAACGCGCGGCGTAGTGCTCCAGAAACAGATGGCGTAGCAGGGTTCAGAGGCGGCGGATGTTTCCGGCGTAACTGCGGGCCGCAATGAGCTCCGTTTCCTTCGCGTCTTTCAGTCTCACCTTGTAGCGCCCCGCAAACCACCTGACAATCTCCCTGATGAATTTCACGTTGACGATCAGGGAGCGGTGGATCCTCACGAACGCCGAGCCGTCGAGCTTTCCTTCCAGGTCGGCAAGCGTTTCATCGATCACATACTCGCGGTCCGCCGTGTGGAGGTAGGTGTACTTGTCTCTCGACTCAATGTAGACGACGTCCGTCAGGTCGACAAGTATGATCCTGTCGCCGAGCGTGACCTTGAGCCGCCTGAGGCCCGGCGGGGCGAGGCGCGCGAGCATTTTCTCGATGTTTTCATTCACCCCGGAGGCCGTCCCCCCCGTGAACTTCCGCAGTTTTTCGATTGTCCTGTCAAGCCGCTTCTGCTCGACCGGTTTAAGGAGATAGTCGACGGAATTCTCCTCGAACGCCTTGAGCGCATATTCGTTATAGGCGGTCGCAAAAACGATAAACGGCTTTTCCTTCAACCGCCGGACGACCTCGAACCCGTCGCATCCCGGCATCTGAACGTCGAGGAAGACGACGTCCGGCCTGAGCGAGGAGATAAGCCCGACGGCGTCCTCGCCGTTTACCGCTTCGCCGACAATTTCGACAACGTTCCCGTATTTCAGGAGGAGCTTGAGGAGCCGACGGCGTGCAAGGTCCTCATCGTCCACAACAACCGCGCGCAGGCGCATCGGTTCCCTTTACCCGAGTGGAATCGTGATCTGAATGAGGGCGCTCCCCTCCTCCGTGCGGAGGGACGCGTTTTCCCCGTATGAAAGGGCCAAGCGCTCCCTGATGCTCTTCAGGCCGAACCCCGAATCCCCGCCTGTGCCGGACAGACCCTTCCCCGTGTCGTTCACTGCGATAATGCACGTCCGGCCGTCTTTCTTCACGTCAACGGTGACAGTGCCTCCCTTCGGCTCCTCCGCGATGCCGTGCTTTATCGCGTTCTCCACGAGCGGCTGTATCAACAGCGGCGGAATGCGGAGGTCGTCGAGCGACCCGTCAGCCCGGATGTCAAACTGCAGCCTGTCGCCGAACCTCACCTTCTCGATCTCGAGATAGGAGCGGACGATTTCCAGCTCCTCACTGAGGGTTACTGTTGAATTCCCACTCCGCTGGAGCGTGTACCGGAAGAGTTCCGAAAGCTTCTCCACCGTCGATTCGGCGGCAGCGGGGTTCTCGGAGATCAGGCTCGCTATCGAATTAAGCGTGTTGAAGAGAAAGTGGGGATTGATTTTGGCCTGCAGCGCGTCGAGCTCCGCGCGCGTTTTCAGCCGCTCGAGCCTCTCCTCGTTCAATTCCTTTTCCTTCAGTGTCTTCGCCATCCGCTCCGCAGTGGAACGGAGAGACATGTACACAACCGCCGCGCTGCCAAACACCATCGCGAGGATGAGGTTCAGGAAGAGCAACCTGAAATGGCCGCCGAACTCGAGCGTCCCCCCGTACCAGGCGTAGCGGAGTATCTGGTATCCGATTTCTGTCCCCGCGAATCCCGCCACGAGGTAGACGACGAAGAGCATGGCCAGCCGACCCCTGGTCTCAAGACGGGCCAGCCTCGTCCAGAGAAGCCTGACGATCGCCTGAATAGACAGGCCGATGCACGCGGAAAAGACGAATGAAGACACAAGGTTGTCGAGCCAGTGGACCGGATTCTCGTACGTGAGCCCAACGGCGACAACGATCGTGATGGCAAGAATAAACCCCGCGGTACGGACGTAGTCTTTTTTGAACGGTGAGAGCGTCATAGTCATCAGAATTCGGCCGCAACAATGCGCAGTACAATCCGGACAGAACCGGTTAGAGCTGGAGCCCCACGCCGAGTGTCATGGACTCCGTCGAGAATAGAGAACCGAACTCCGAGCCGTCCCGTCCCGCATAGGCGGTATATCTTGCATAGATTGAAAGAGATAGGACAGGTTTCCATGTCAGAGTGGGGATCACGACAACGCTCTGATCGTTTGCATTCATGAAACAGATCACCTCGCACCCCCACGTATCTTCCGCGTACGCCACGCGGGCAAACAGGTAGTCCCTCATCGTGCCGCGTGTCGAGAGCGTCAGGAGAGACCAGAGAAGATTCATGCGCGAAGGCGCAACGAGAGCAGCCGGGACAGGAACAGCGCCCGACTGGACTGCGTCCTGAAACTTAACGAAGTTCATCCATCTTTTCCATTCCCCGACGCTCAACCCCTCTTCATTGTGATAGTACTCGAGAGCGATATTGGCTCCCCCCGGAAGCGTATACTGACCGCCCAGGAGGAGTTTCACGAAGATCTCCTTCGAGTCCGCATACAGGGGGGTATACGGATAGGTATCAAATATCTGAGAGGGATTGTCGGATGTCAGTATCGTGTGATAGAGCGCTGAGGACCCCTTCTTCCCGAGGATCTCTCCGTGCAGTTCGAGATCATCGCCTATGACATAGGAGGTGTTCGCGCCGAGCTCGAGTCTGTCACCCTCCCTGTAGTGCCCGATGAGCGAGAGATCGAGACCTCCAACGAACGTATACACGCGCGCGGCGAGCTCGTTCTGTCCCCAACGGAATGCCCTGTGTGCGTAACTGGCGTCGTTTAGATAAACGGCCGTGATCGAAGTCTTCCCGAGGAATGCCGTAAGGGAGAGAAGGTTCCGGCCGTCATTCTGATTGAGCCGGTCGGTCGGATCAGACGGGGAGCGTTGCGGCTCCACGACACCCGTCGGGTTGAACGCGTAGCCGGTCCCCCACTTGAGTATCTTCTTCCCCGCGACAAGATCAAGCGCGTCGCCGAGCGACACATCCACGGCCAGCTCATGAACGGCAAACGCATTGTCAGGTTTGCCTATGTCGTTGGATGTTGACGTAATGCCGAGAGATGTGGATAGGACCCCTTCGCCGAGGTACAGACCTGTTGTCGCCACATTCCCCCACTCAGGCTGCGGGACGACCGCATTCCCGGGGTTAAAGGGACTCGCGCCATTCAGCCTGTAATATGTCCCTTCGTCCGCCATGGAGAAACGGTACTGGAGCGGCTGGGCCCCGGCCGCGGGCGCGAGAAGCACCGAGCAGAAAAGCGCCAGCGCCGCCCCCCAGTGACGAGTCATCGAAGCTTCTCCAGGTAGTCTTTGTTGAAGTACTTCTCCGGTATCTCCTTCGGAGAATATCCGGAAAACGTCATTGTCGTCTTGCTTCCTTCGCGCAGCATGTCAAAGATCGTCATCTGCGTGAGGAGGAGCCTGTCGTGGATGACAGCAAACGTGTCGTAGAATATCGTCTTGTAGTGCTTCCCAGAGGTCAGGTAGATTTCGGCTTTCCTGGGACGGGAGTCCTCTTTTCTCACCCACAACTCCACCCTGTTGTACGTCGCCCCTTCCCGTTTCGCGTCGAGGTTGAGTATGTAGCACGGAACGCCGTCCACCGTTTCCTCCCCCTTCAATGACGGCGCGTAATCCGCCGCGTACCTCGTGCGCGCAACGTCGCCGTTGGAGGCGTTCCCCAGAAGACGCTGCAGCGGGGTGATCCGAATCGGCTTCCGGGTGTTCGGCATGTATATCCACATCGCGTCTTCCAGCATGAGGAGGTACTGCCCCTTGACGTCCACGTTCAGGAACTTCACCAGGGTTTTGTCGGCCCCCTTGATCGACGTCCCGTAGCTCCCCTCCTCTTTCAGCTCGCCGTCGATATAGTTCCGAATCGTCGTGAGGACCTCGTACGACTCCCACCCGTTCCTGCTCATGTCCGACTGAGCAAGGAGGGCTTCAGGATCCGGCGCGGCCGATCCCTTCCTCGCGGGGGCGGATTCAGCCTGGGCTGAACCAGTTGCCGGGGACCCCGCCATGACAAGCCCGATCGCGCACACAACGAATGCCTTTTTCATCGTTTCATTCCCTTCAGACGTGGCCGAGCGCATCAACGATCTTCATCCGGGACGCCTTGAACGCGGGCGCGATCGTCGATATGACCGTTGTCGTTACGATAAGAAGAAACACACCCACAAACACGCCGGGAACGAGGTCGACGATCAGGGGATACCCGGTTGTTCCTCCCGGTGGAGGGGGCATCCTGAGACCTGAATGGTCGATTAATTCCGCGAGCCCGGCCGCAATGAGCAGGCCGAGAAGCCCGCCGAACACACCGATCATGAGCCCCTCGTACAGAAAATTCACGAGGAGGCGGAGCCGGGAAGTCCCGACCGCGAGCTGGGTGCCGATTTCCCGTGTCCGTTCCATTATCGACATCATCATCGTATTGGAACTGCTCAGGACGACGATCACGAATATGATTACGCCCAGAAAGGCGAATATCGCGCTGTAGAGCTGCACGACGGCCTTGTAGAAGGTCGCAAGCTCGTCCCAGCGCTTCAGCGTCACTTCAGGCATCCGGGCCGCAAGCGCGGTGGCAACCTCCTGCGTGTGCGAGGTCTCGTCAAGGACCACGACGAGCTTCGACACTTTGTGCGAAACAAGGAGCTGCTGCGCCGTACGGATATCGACCATGAGCGCCCGCTCGTCGTATTCCGGAACCCCCGTGGAGTAGATCCCGACGACCTTCACGTCCATCGCATTCAGCGCGCCGGTGGAGGTCGTCGTCATCAGCGTGAGATACTCGCCGATTCTCGCCTTGAGCGATTTGGCGAGACCGCGCGCCACGACGACTTCATCGTCCCCACTGCCCGTGGCGCCGCCCGCGAGGAACTTCCCCGAGTCCACAGGCGCCCTGTTCCCCGATAGCTCCATTTCTTTCTCCGGCTCGATTCCACGCCCGAGGAAGACGGCCGACTTTTCCCCGTTGGAGAGGAGTCCCATGAACTCCACGCGCGCCATCGTAAACCGGACGTGCTCCTGTGACATGACCTTCGCCTTCAGCTCGTCCACGTTTTCAAGGCCGAGCGCAAGAGGCTTTTCCTCGTCCTTCTCAAAGAAGTCCTTGTTGTAGATCTGGAGGTGGCCGAGCTGGCCCCGGATTGTACTCTCGCTCAGAGCGCGGAAGGAGAAAGAGACGAACCCACCCGCGAGTATGAGCGCGGTGGCGCCGAACACAAGCACGAGCCCCGTGATGACCGTCCGCCGGCGGTTTCTGAACACGTTCTTTGTCGCAAGCTTTATGAATTTAAACATGAAAGCCTCCCTGTCGTCCTGTCAGTTGACTATGGCGCCGTCGTGCAGGCGGATGATGCGCCTGGCATATCCCATGACCACCGGATCGTGCGTCGAAAAGAGAAACGTCACCTTATCCTCTTCATTGAGCGTCCGCATCAGGTCGAGTATCTCCCCCGCCGTCGCGGAATCGATATTCGCCGTCGGCTCATCGGCAAGGACAAGCTCGGGGTGATTGACGAGGGCACGTGCAATCGCCACACGCTGGCGCTGCCCGCCGGAAAGCTCGTTGGGCTTGTGTTTGCGCCACTCCCAGAGCTTCACCTCCCGGAGTATCCCCTCGACGAGTTTCTTCCTCTCCGCCGAACTTTTCTTCGTCAGGAGAAGTGGATATTCCACGTTCTCGTATGCCGAAAGGACCGGGATGAGGTTGAACGTCTGGAATATGAACCCCAGCTTTTCGAGGCGGAGCTTGTGAAGGTGGGAAAGGCCGTTGTATTTCACCTCGGTGCCGTTGAAGTAGACCTTTCCCGAAGTCGGGCTGTCGATGAACCCGAGCATGTTGAGGAGAGTCGTCTTCCCGCTTCCCGAAGGGCCACAGATGGAGACGAATTCACCCCTGTCCATGTTCATCGAGACGTTATGGAGCGCGGGGACAGTCACTTTCCCGAGCGTGTACTCTTTCAGGAGTTCCTGCGTGTTTATGAGAGAATTCACTTTGTTGCCCTCCCTGGAATCCGGTTCCCCACGGGCCGTGGCCGTGGGACTGAATTACAATGATGAATATACGGCGGGAAGAACGAGATGACCATGGAAACCCGACGGAATGACACGCCGGGTGGATGAAATGCCTATGCAGGGGACGGGCTACATCAGGAGGAGGCGAATAGCATCCGACGGGGACAGGTCACACGCAGCTATTATTGTTCATCGGAAACTGGAGGATCATTCAGTGCCGCTCCATGAAGCAATTCCGGCGCGCATCAGCTTCATACCGTCACGTTGTGGGTTCGACACAACCCCGCGACCGCCATCGTCTTTCGCTTGTCATTGAGGCCCCGGTGTCTGCTAAAGATCTATCTCAACTCCAATCCGTATCCGGCTGAGCTGGAATGACCAGCCGTCAACCTTCGTCGACTCAGAGCTGCTATTCGTTTGGTAGCTCGACGGCGAACCGCTATACGTCGATTCATAATCTCCGGTGTATTTTTTCGTCGTCCATTGGTGCGTCACCGCCAGGCTCAGTTCGGCAGTGAAGCAGAAATGATCCAGTATCCGGTTGCTGATGCCGAGGAACACCAACGGTCCGACACCCCATGATTCGATCGTCCGCGCGTTGGTGTTCGTGCTGAACGCTATCCCCGGCGTGGTTTGGTTCTCCTGATCGGATGCCCAATCGAACGAGTAGGATACGATTACGCCGACGCCGGCGCCAAGGGAGCTCCAGGCAAAGTCCGCGAGCCGATGAATTGAGAGAGCCGAAACCGAAATCTGATAAGAAGTGGAGCTATTGTTTGGTTCGTCGCCGGACTGAGACGATGAGCTTGATGATGAAACCGACGACAGGTAGGAGGAATGTGAAGACAAGTTTGTACTCCCCGAGGAATCGGCATGACTGAATGAGACGTCGACGCCGATGCGGAATGAGGCCGATGCCATCCGATCCGCGATATAGTTCACCCCATATCCCCCGAATAGCTGAAACTGCATTGCCGGTACGCGCTGTCCGGTGGAAATTGAGTCCGCATGTTGTGCAATAGTCACTTGCTGCCAAAAAACAAAGACCAATAGCCCAATGAGCGTCCGACGAAAGAAATAAAGCCGCTGAAGATCCATCGAAGTTTTACCTCCCGGGGTTGTGTATATCACCAGAGGGAATTCTCCCCACACGGTGTCAACAAATTCATGCCGGTTTGGAGCTGGCGATTCAGGGACGAGAGGGGCGGCTGCAAACCGGGCGCGACGATGTGCTTCCCTCAAGCTAATCAGGAGAAGGAGGAATGTCAAAGAATACGATTGACTCTCTCAATCCATCGCCGTAGCATCTATTCGGGATGGAAACGCGAAAGGAAGGGAAGAGTGTACTTTGCCAAAGAGCCAAGAAGTGAATCTATCGGATCGCCTCAGTGCACGGGTCATATTCAAGCAGAGAAGGAGTTGGTCCTTGTGTGCATTTGAGTTCGCCGTCGCCCGTCCGAGTCATCGATCAATCCATTCCTTTTCGGTTCTGCACATCGCACTGACTGCGGCAATCGCGGGTGCATGTCCGCATGGTCAGGCCTTTGCGGGAGATAGAGGAATCACCTACAGTATTGTCGACGGGTTTGATGTCGGCGTAAGTACCCCCTCCGGCTTATGCTTTGACGGTCAGTCGTTTCGCATTGCCAACTACGGCGGCAACCCTTACCCGTACGGCGAGTGGATTTATAGCTTTAACGGTAGGACGCACAAACTGACGGATTCCGTCCACTCGCCGGACACATTCCCTACCGGGCTTACGTGGGACGGCCACAATCTCTGGGTCATTGACAATTATCCGATCTTCCACATGAGTGCCGTGAAGATGTCGCCCTCAGGCCCTGTACTCGGCTGGATTCCATTCCCTTTGGCCAACGATCCCGGAGGCCTTGGCGCGGATGGAACAAATCTCTACTACGGGTTGAATCCCATCTGGGACAATCCCCCCGGCCAGGCCGCGAAAGTATACAAGGTGGACAGTGCCAACGGTGCGCTCCTCGACTCCATTACTCTTCCCTCGTCTTCTGTCTCGGGCCTGTTCTACGACAGGGGGACGTTCTGGTATTGTGACAACGGTACGCAGGGAATATTCCACATCGACCGTAACGGCAATACTCTCTGGTCCTCCCGCTCTCCGGGTCCGATGCCGGCCGGAATTACGATCGCGCAGGGCTACTTATGGTGTCTCGACGGAGCGCTCCACCGAGTATATCAGTTCGACATCGGCATTGCACCGCCGATTCCACCTAATTTTTCTGCCGAAAGTCAGCGGTCCAACGTGCTGCTTACGTGGGGGCAGAGCACGAGTCCAGCGGTCCGGCAGTACAGAATCTACAGGGGCATCTCGAGCGATTTCTTCACAGCAGCGTGTATCGATTCCGTAAACAACAGTGAGAATTCTTTCGCAGACCGGGGTGCGCAGTCCGGCTATGAATACTTCTACTGGGTTACCTCAGTAGACTCGAGTGGATTGGAGAGCCATCCGTCCATAACCGCCATGGTGCTGGCCGACGAACCACTGCCCGGCGAAACCACGCTGTACCAGAACTATCCAAATCCTTTCAACCCCGGGACACTGATCACGTACGATTTGAGCGTTACGACGCACGTGCGACTAACAGTTTTCGACCTGACCGGAAGGAAGGTGCGTACACTTGTTGACGGCCCGGAGTTAGCGGGGAGAAGATCGGTGGAATTCAAAGCGGACGGTCTGTCCAGCGGAGTCTATTTTTACCGACTCGAAGCGGCCGCATACACCGGGGTAAAGATGTTCATGCTGCTGAAATAGCCACGGGCAGACAGAACAACACAGCCCTTCCAACTCCGAGACGAGGCCGAAAAGAATGTATCGAAGAATAATCCGAATCCCGCCGGATATCCCTGAGCGAATAAAAGCCCTGATCCGACAAATCCGGATCAGGGCCTGTCTCAACAAAACGGAATGCAGAAGCGAGAGTACTACATCCAGGGTTCGTCGCCGGACGGACCGTAGATGGAGGGGACTTTCGCGCCGACCAGTCTCAGGTAGATGGAGAACTGACCGCGGTGATGAATGCTGTCGTTCAGCAGCAGCCAGAGCATATCGGCACGGCGGACCTCACCCATCTGTTTTGGACCAACGGGGATCGTAATCTTCGTATTCCAGTCGGCCTCGGGCATGGCCTGTACCTTCGCGACCATCTCCCTGTGCTTCCCCTCGTAAGCCTTGATCACCTCTCCCAGGTTGGCAAAGGACGGGGGTGCGCCCCCGAATTCGACCTTCCCCTTGACGACTCCGTCCACCACGCCGAGCTCCTGTATGAAGACCGTGGCAAGGTCCTTCGCACTCCGCACCTTGTCAGCAGCGGGCTTGAAATTCCCCTTGTCTGCAGGCATCTGCTTGAGGATTTTCAGCGTCGTACCGAACTCCCGCTGCCAGTTGTTCAGGAACATTTCTTTCTCCGTCATTGCCGCCCCTCCGATGAATGATTGAAATCTGGATTAGTACGCGTCAGCTTTTCGACTTTTTCCCGTTGCCGTGATTCGCAATGTATTTTTTCCACGGCGTCCAGTAATACGTCGTCCACCCCGTCTTGATCCCAGGATAATGTTCGTCCGGAATGTTGGCGTGGACCATTGTCACTTTTCCGCCCTTCCCGTCTTTCTCGAAAAAGAACGCAAGGACCGAATCGGCCTGATCGGACCCCCAGTCGTTGGAGCGCCAGGTCTGCACGAACACCCGGTTGCGAACGACGCCGAGGGTGATTCCCTTCAATCCGCCGTTCCAGGCCCCGCAGCTCCCTCCGATTTTGGTGCTCATGACCGCCTTGACCCCCGTGGCCTCGGAGTGTTTCCGCGAATCGGTATACAGGGCGTAGAGAGCCTCAGGGGGCGCGTTGAATTTTACCGTCTGGACAATAGTTTTCGGCATGGATCATTCTCCCGTGTATTGAATCCTAATGGTGGCGCCGGGGACCGCTATTTCCCAGCCCGTTTCTTGGACGCTTTCGCTCTCTTGTTGAAATCAAGGGCGAGCCCGATCCAGTGGTCGAACTGCTTCTTCGTCTTCATCCCCTCCCCGTCGACGTACACCCAACCGCGGTACTCCCCTCCTTTCATCATCACCGTCCGGCACCCCTTTCTTTTCGTCGCTTCATCGTGAAGGTCGGGATCAATGCGGCACATGATCGTGTCGTCTCCCGCAGTGACACACATCTTCCCGCCAACCATAAACACGACGCCGCGGAACATCCTTTTCTCCTCAACATTGCGGACTCCGGAGAGAGCTATCCTCACCCTTGCCGTCAGCATTTCGTTGTACGCCATGTGAGTACCAGGAGAGCGAAGAGAGTTTCTTGTTCAGGAGCTTCTTTTCCGCTTCGGAGCTTGTGAGCCCGCCCGCCGCAGCGATGAAGTGTTTTGCCTTCTCGACGTCGTTCGCCTCAAGATACAGCTGCCCCAGAACCGCACTATACAGGTAGTGCCTCGCCGCCAGGGACTCCCAGCCTTCGATCCTGTGTATCTCGTCAATCGCCGCTTTGGGTCCTTGTATCCGGGCGAGGACAACCGCCCTGTTCAGCTTCACCAGGGGGCTTCTCTTCACCTTCAGAAGGGCGTCATAGAGCCCCGCGATCGCCCGCCAGTCGGTCTCCTCGAACCGGGGAGCGAGGCAGTACTGAGTCGAGATCGCTGCCTCGATACTGTATAACGAACGAGGGCCGGAAAACTGGACAGACGACACCGGGAAAAATACGCCAGGGTCGGCCAGCGACAGACACACAAGAAGGGGTATCATGACGGAGGGGAGAGAGGGTCGGGAGACACTCCGAACTTACGGGATCCCCCCCCGGGGTGGTAAACACACCCCGGGGGGGTATAGTTCGCCGGATTCCGGCCTCTCAGGCCTTCGGGGCGTACTCGGGGTAGAGCTTCTTTCTGCAATCGGGACAGCAGCCGTGGGAAAACATCGCGTCCGTGTGTTCAATGAGATAGGCTTCAACGGACTGCCAGTATCCCTTATCATCCCTTATCCTCTTGCAGCTTGCGCATATGGGGAGCATGCCGCTCAGCCGTTTCACGCTTGCAAGGGCGCCACGAAGCTCTTCGTTCAGCCGGCGGAGTTCCATCAGGTCTCCGAACCGCGCCATCGCGATCGCCATCGTCCGGTCGAGCTCCTGGGGAGTCGTCGGTTTCACGATATACCCTCCGACGCCCGCCGCACCGGCGCGCGCCAGAAGGTCAGGTCTATCGTGCGCCGTCAGCAGGACGACGGGCCTCGGCCTGGAGTTCTGGATATGCCGGGTCGCCTCGAGGCCGTCCTGCCCGGGCATTTCGATGTCCATCAGGACGATGTCGGGATCGAGATCCTTCGCTTTCTGCACGGCCTGAAAACCGTCCGAAGCCTTTCCGAGGACCACGCAGCCTATCGATTCAAGCTGGCTCTGAATGATGTCAGAGACGAGGGAGTCGTCTTCCGCGACAAGGACCCTCAGCTTTTTTGCAGGAACCACCATCCTATGTCCTCTCTTTCTCCTCGACTTTGATGTGCAGTATCGTGACGGCACCCCCTTCCGAGGCCAGCTCCAGCCGGCCCCGGAGAGTCTCCGTGACGAGCTGATAGACAAGCCGCATCCCCACCGCGGGACGGCCGCTACCAAGAACGTGCTCAGGATAGCCGGGCCCGTCGTCGCGGTATTCGATCCGTATGTCATCACCTTCCGCCTGCGCCTGCACGCGCACTCTCGCGGTCGTCCTTCCATGAAGGGCATGCTTGACCGTGTTTGTCGTCAGCTCATTCAGCACGAGCGCGAGACTGCTCGCCTGCCTGGGAGAGACTTCGAGCGTCGAAGGGACCACCTCCAGCGAGACGTGGCAGCCGTTTTGCGCCCCGGACAGAACACGCGAGATGATCGTCTCCGAAAGATCGCTAATGCGCATCGGTCCCCACTGCGACGCCGAGAGCAACTTGTGAACGGAGAGAAGGCCGTCAATCCTCCCGGAGAGGCTGTCGATCGCACGCTCGACAAACTGGCGCCCTTCCGGATCCGCCTGCCGCCGTTCCGCAAGGAGCAATCCCTGCACGGCCATCAGGTTATTCTTCACGCGATGGTTCACTTCATTGAGCAATTCGGCTTTCGTGCGCGCATCCTGCTCCGTCTGAGAGTAGAGCTTCTGCAGGTTTTCCGCTGCCCACTTCTGTTCGGTGATGTCACGCAGCGTCCCCGTCGTCCCCAGCGTCGCGTCGTTATCGTCGATAATAAGCGTGGCGTGGACTTCCATCCATTTGAATCCCCCGTTCTTTACAAGGTAACGGATCTCGTGCCGGCAGAAATCCTTCTGCCTTTCGATGAGAGGACGGAAGAGTTCCAGGTTCTTCCGGCGGTCCTCCGGGTGCACGAAATTCAGAAACGGGTTCCCGAGGGATTCGTCGACCGAGAATCCCGTTATCTCGGTCCATGCAGGGTTCAGGAGCGTCCAGAGACCCGCGCTGTCCGTCTCGAATATCACCTCGGGGAGCCCCTCGACGACCTGCCTGTGACGCTGTTCGCTTTTGCGGAGGGCCGACTCCACATGCTTCCTTTCCGTCACATCGCGGAAACTCCACACGCGCCCGACCGGTTTCCCGTCGATTTTCTGAGGCTGCGAGTACCGCTCGAAGATCCTCCCGTCCCTGAATTCCACGACATCGAAACTGGTTTCCTCGGGATTTCTGTACAGCTCCGTGACCCGCGCAACGAACGCATCGGGGTATTTGAGCCGGCCGAGGATGTGGTTGATGGCAGCGCTGTCGTCTCCGTCCGTCAGGGTCTCCTCCGGCAGCCCCCACATCGTGGCAAACTGGCGGTTGTAATCCATAATGCGTCCGAGGTTGTCGACGACGAGAAGCCCGTCCGCAGTGGATTCGAGCGTCGCGGTGAGGAGGGAGACGGTGCGTCGAAGGGCTTCCTCGGATCTCCTGCGCTGGAGCGCGACGGATGCCTGATTGATAAACGTTTCAATGACGTCCTGCCGCTCGAGCGTCTTCCCCTTCGGCATGTAAAAGGAGGCGGATCCGAGGAGCTCGTTCTCCCCCGTGAACCCCATCGCAAATACCGCCCCCAGATTCAACAGTTTTTCGGCGACCCTGCATAGAAATTCGGGGACGGTTCTTTCCGTCAACTCATAGATGTCGACGGTGACGCTTTCGAGCTTCCGGTCGAAAAGCGAGAGTTCGGCGGCAGGACTCATGTGGAACGAGCTCCCGACGAGGTTCTTTCCGTAGGATTTGAAAAATGCCTCCAGAACCCCCGGGGCGCCCTGGATCGCCCGTACCGTGAATGTCCCGTGTTCTTTTTCATAAGAAGTGATGATAACGGGGACATCGCCCGCAATTTCTCTCAGCCGGGTGCAGATGTGATCATGGATGTCCACCGATTCGTCCATCTGGACGAACTCAGTCGCGGTCCGGGAAAGAAACGCAAGGGCTTCCGCGGGAGGGACTTTCCCGGTCGTGTGGGGGGGGTCGCTCATTGCTGTCCCGGAGGGACCGTGCCGGCGTGGAGAACTTCGTGCAGCACCTGAAGGAGTTTTTCCGCGGTGTATGGTTTTCTGAGAAACATCGTCGCCGCGGAGGCCGGATCATCACCTGCAGAGTGCTCGACGCCGAAACCGCTCGAGGCGATGATGATGGACGAGGGATCGAGCCTTCGCAATTCGCGAATCGTCGACGCTCCATCCATCACCGGCATCATGAGATCCGTAATCGTCGCCCTGATATTCTTCCCGCTGCTCCGATAGAGCCCGAGCGCCTCGACCCCGTTGGAGGCGGTGAGGGCCGCATATCCGTTGGCCTCGAGCATCCCTTTCGTGATTTCAAGGATCGACGGCTCGTCGTCGACGACGAGGATTAATTCGCCGTTCCCGGCCGGAGCGCTGCTGTCCAGTTCCTCCGCCCGGGCTGCGCCGGGTTCCAGTTTCGCCGGAAGGTAGATTCTGAACGTGGTCCCGCGCCCCATTTCCGTGTACACGTTGATGAATCCCCCGTGACTTTTGAGTATTGCCTGCGCGGTCGAAAGTCCGAGCCCGGTCCCTTTTCCGGGAGGCTTCGTCGTGAAGAACGGGTCAAATATCCTGTCCAGAACCTCCCGCGGGATTCCCGACCCCGTGTCGGTCACGGAGAGACAGAGATACGGGCCGGGGCGGGCATCGAGGTTGAGCTTCGCGTAATGTTCGTCCAGCGTCACGTTTTCGGCGGCGATCTNNCTGGTGAATCTGCGTGGGATCGGCAACGATCATCGCGAGGTCGTCCGGGACGCTCATATGAACGGCGATGGATTTCGGGAACGTCTCGCGGGTGATCTTGAGCACCTCCTTCATCACGTGACCGGGATGAAACAGGATCCTGTTTCCTTCGATCCCCCTGCCGAATCCGAGGACCTGTCTCACGATGTCCGCGGCGCGCGCCGCACAGGCATCGATTGTGTCCACCCATTTGAGGCCCGATTGGTCCACGATCTTGGTCCTGAGCATGGCTATGGACATTGTGATCGGCGCCAGTACGTTATTCAGATCATGCGCGATTCCGGCGGCGAGCGTCCCTATGCTTTCCATCCGCTGCGCCCTGAGAAACTGACGCTCGATGTTCTTTTTCTCCGTGACGTCGGTTTTGATGACGAGGATCGAGACGGGAACCCCCCTGTCGTCGCGCACAACGGAACACCGGCATTCGACAACGATGGACCGGCCGTCCTTCGCGCGATCGATATTCTCTCCGATCCACTCCCCCTTCCCCAGAACGGCGGAGAGGATCTCCTCATGGGCCGGCCCGGCCTTCCTGAGCAGATCGTCCGCCTTCCTGCCGGACGCCTCCTCAGCATCCCATCCAAAGATGTGACCGGCTCCTCTACTCCAGAACCCGATCCTGCCGTCTAGGTCCACCACATAGATCGCGTCCCGCGCCCTGTCGAGAAGGGCAGCCTGTTCGCGCACCTGCTCCTCCGCCAACTTGCGCTCGGTGATATCCGAGATAAACCCTTCCCGCGCCTCGACCTCCCCGGCAGCCGCGCGGATCCATTCCCCTCTCTCCCATACCCACCTGATCCCGCCCTCCGCCGTCCTGATGCGGTAGTAGGCCTGGTACGGTTCCCCGGACGGGAGAGATTCGCGGATTATTTCGCGCATCCTATCCCTGTCATCGGGAAGTATGAGATCGTGAAACGAGAGCGTGCCGCCCACCATCAGGTCGCGCGGGCTGTACCCCGTCAATTCCCGGCATCCCTCGCTTATGAATTCCATCGTACAACAGCCGTCGTTGCGGCTCCGGTAGGCGATCCCCGGAAGATTGCCGAGGAGCGTGTACCTTTTTCGTTCCCCCTCCCTGAGCGCGTCCTCCGCCGCTTTTCTCTCGGTGATCTCGATGGCAAGCCCTTCATAACACTTCTTCGGCTCTCCCGGATGATCGACGACGTGCCCCGTCAGCTCCACCCAGATGGGAGATCCATCCTTCTTTCGCCAGCGCGTTTCCAGCTTAAGTTCGGTACCCCGTGATTCCACAAGAAAGAGGTTCACGTACCGCTGGGACGGGTCGAAATAGACCTCATGCTCCAGATTCCGGGCAAGGAGTTCGCTCTTCGACGCATAGCCGAGCATCCCGGCCATGTACTCGTTGACGGCGATGAACGTGCCGTCTCTTCGGGCCCTGAATAGACCCATCGGGGCCCAGCTCACAACACTCGCGAACGGATCGGGCGTGGCGATCCCGGGACGATTCTTGGACGGCTTGCCTTCCGGCGGCAGGACAGGGGGGGGAGCAGTATTGAGTTTTCCTGAGCTATCGCGCGCCATTCACTCCTCCTTTCACGGGTCGATCCGCACCTGATGGGTCACGCGAATCTCACAGTGTGGGTACAATCTCTATGCCACGCGAAAGGACCCGTAATTCGGCTGATTTCGATGAAAACGCCCAGATTGGAAGATTTTTTTCTTCATTTTTGAAATCTCATTCCAAGTGCGGGAAAACAAGAGATGCGGCGGAGAGGGGAGTGAAACGGCGGGATTAGGGGAGAAACCAATCCAGATCAAAGCAAACCGGGGCTGCGGGGAGAAACGGACCCAGAGGACATAAGCGCCATTCGGGTTCGGGAATGGAGGGGTTAAACGCAATACCCATGCCAAACGAAAGCGGGCCGAATCATCGCAAAAGAGCGGTTCCCGTGCGCGCGCTGTCCAGAAGATTGGACAGAGTCCATTTCTATTGGAATCGAATCGTCACTGATTTCCGGATACTCCGCCGGACGAGATTCACGCTTACGCATCCCTTTCCCGCATCCCAGATCCACCCATCGCCGGCGGATACCCCTTCAGCAATTTTCTTGCCGTTAACGAGCACGGTCGAGGGCTTTTTTGTCTCACGAACACGAACCAGATAGGCCCTGGCCGAAGGCTGGCGTTCGTACGTTCCAGTCGTGGGACCGACCGTCAACACGTAGGCGGAACCTGACGTCGACGCTGCGAACGGGGTAAGCGCGCTCTTCCCTTTTTCGCAGTCGAGGGAAACACCATCGTCTTCGTAGAGCGAGTAGTTCGAATGCCACGGCGGATAGAGGTCGACGATGAGGGAATCAAGCGGCTTCTGATCCGTGAAGTCCATGTCCGGCTGCTGCGGAATGATCGACTGTGAGCGCACAAAGAGCGGCAGAGTCTCGAGCGAACACTTCATATGGAACGTGACCGGCCCCCTGCGCGCCTCCCCGGAAAAGTAATCCACCCACATCCCCGGAGGAAGATACACGTCCCTCCCTCCGGTCGAATCCACGATCGGCGCCACCAGCATCTCGTCGCCAAAATAATACTCGTCGGGATGATTGTAGGCCTCCTCGATTTCCGGGTGGACGACATAGAGCGGACGCAGGAGGGGGAGCGCTTCATCGTGTGCGGTTTTTGTCATCGTATAAATGTACGGAATGAGGCGGTACCGGAGGCGGAAGAGGTCACGGGCGATGCGTACCCCCTCGTCCCCGTATTTCCAGGGCATCCGCACGTTCCCTTCATCCGGGTTCTCATGTGCTGAATGAAGCCGGAGAAGGGGGCTGAAGACCCCGAACTGCAGCCACCGCGTGTACAGATCGAGACTGATGTCCTTCCCTATGAACCCGCCGATGTCATGCGTGATATACGGCATCAGTATGTTCCCCCCCTGCACCGTGTACGGTACTTCAAACGCAAGGACGTCCCACTGCGCATACGTGTCCCCCGTGAAGAGCGCGGGATACCTGTGACTCCCCCATCCACCGTAGCGGCTGAATATGAACGACCGCTTCCCGGTTTCCTGCTGCGTGAAATCATAAAAGACCCGGTTCGTCCACATCTGGCTGTTGAGACCGTTCATTACACACGATCCGGCCCCGCCGTCCACCCACCAGAACGAAACCCCCTGATCGATAAGGGGCCTGTGGAGTACATTCATATACACCTCGGCCTGACGTTTCTCCGCAAGGTTGAACCGCAGCCCGTCCTGGCGGACCACGTCGGTGAGCATTGCGGTGAGGCCTGAGAGCCCGCCGTCTCCTCCCCAGTCGTTCACACGGAGCACAACGAGATTTTTCGCCCCCTGGTTCACGAACGGTAGTATGTCGGTATACGTGAGGCTGTTCCACGCCGGACTGTGGTGGGCGATCTTCTTCCCGTTGACGAATATGTCGTATTCGTCGTCGACCGAACTGAACGCCGCGTAGAGGTGTTCTGCCCGGATTCCGGGGGGAACCTCGACCCATTTTCTGTACCAGGCGACGCCGTCGTAATCGGGATGTCCCTGTTGTTCCCACGGCTGTTCGGCGGTTATCGACTCCCACCGGGAATCATCGAACGCCGCGGCAAACCAGCCCGCGCCGTCTCCCGCAACGAGCGAGTCGGTGCTGAATTTCCACGCTCCGTGCAGGCTTATTGATATCGACGGATCCCGGGGAGTTTCAATCTTCAGCTCACTGCGCACGGCCGGCGCCCGGCTGTCCTTATTCGAAAGGACAAACTCCTTTCCATACCCGGGATGGTCGTTCAGCGTGACTTTGAAACCGTGTGAGCGGGTCCAGTTCAGGAATTCTCCCGGCTGAGGAAAAATGGGGCTCCAGTCATATCCCCCCTGCCAGCCGTAAAGGTGCCAGGCAAAGTCAAGGACCATGACGTCCAGAGGGATGCCGTAGGCACGGAACCTCGTCATTATCGACCGAACGCTGTCGGCAGTATAATGATAATCGTCGACGACGGGGGTCCCGGGAAGGTACTCATAATTGAGGTCGGTGGCCCATGCGCCGAGAACGTACTTCGGGATCATCGGTATCGCTCCGCAGAGGTGCGAGTACTCTTTCAGAACGTGACGGAAATCTTTCCCGTACGCAAAGAAGTACCAGTCCTGGTTCCCGGAATCCCCGCGCGCCGCAATCCATCCGCTCGCGCCGTTCCATAGGGGGGTCCTGCTGTCATCAAGCAGGAAGTACCCGGAGCGGCTCAGCATGCCGGGGAGCTGCTTCGGCAGCTTTCCCCTCCGCGCACCGTCGAGGCTCGAGCTTATACCACCGAGATTTCCGGCATCGGAATCTCCGGGCGCCCAGGTCCCTTCCGCTTCTCCGGCTTTCCATCCGACAGAAAGACCGTCACGCGTGAACGGTCCGCTCCCGGGACGATACCTGACGGTCAGCCCGCCCGAAGAGAGAAGTGTCCACCCCCCGACTGTTGTGACGGAAACCCCGGGAGGCATCCAGTCACGGTTTACAACCACAGCGGTCATCGAGTCCGTGAAAGACCGGGAAGGGGAGTATTCAAGCCGCACAAGCGTAGGGGAGAGTATCCTGATCCTGGCGTTGCCGGAGACGAATCCTCCGGGGATTCTGCTGAAAGAATCCTGCGCGTTCGTGATCGGAGAAAAAAGGAGAAGGAGGAGTAATCCGGATGCCGCGATGATCCTGACCATGGCCGGTTCCAATTTGATTGTGCGTGAAGAGCGATTATTGCGCATGGTGCGGGAGCCGTGCAATGAGCCGGAGGAGTCCCCCGGGTCGCAATGAACTCCCGCGCAGAGAGATCGAACGATGATCATGCGAGTATCTTCTCGATCTGCTGCAGCTCTTCGGGAGTGATCTGGAGGTTCTTCAACGCCCCCACGGCATCCGCGAGCTGGGCGGTGCTGCTTGCGCCGACGAGAGCGGATGTGACCTGCGGGTGGCGGAGCACCCAGGCGAGCGACATCTGCGCCAGCGTCTGGCCCCGCTGCAACGCCATCTCGTTCAACCGTTTTACTCTGTTCAGTTTGTCTTCCGTAATATGCGCCGGCCTGAGAAATCCGTGCGATTTTCCGGCACGGGAGTTCTTCGGGATCCCCTTGAGATAGCGATCGGTGAGAAGTCCCTGATGCAGAGGAGAGAAGACGATACATCCCATCTGCGTTGCCTTTAACGCTTCCAACAGTCCTTTCTCGATCCACCGGTTGAACATGTTGTAGCTCGGCTGGTGAATGAGACAGGGGGTCCCGAGGTTGCGCAGGATCGATGCAGCCTGCCGGGTGGTATCGGGCTGATAGTTCGATATCCCGGCATAGAGCGCTTTGCCGCTCCGGACGATCTGGTCGAGCGCTCCCATCGTCTCCTCCAGCGGGGTATCCGGATCGGGCCGATGGCTGTAGAATATGTCGACGTAGTCCAGACCCATCCGGCGGAGGCTTTGGTCGAGGCTGGCAATGAGATATTTGCGCGAGCCCCACTCGCCGTACGGGCCGGGCCACATGAGATATCCGGCCTTCGATGAGATGATGAGCTCGTCCCTGTGGCGGGCAAGGTCCTTCTTCATGATTTTCCCGAACGTCTCTTCCGCCGACCCGGGCGGGGGGCCGTAATTGTTCGCCAGATCAAAATGGGTGACGCCCAGATCGAACGCGCAACAGAGAATCTCACGCGCCGTGCTGAACGAATCCACACCGCCGAAGTTATGCCAGAGCCCGAGAGAAATCGCGGGGAGCATCACTCCGCTTTTCCCGCAGCGGTTGTATCGCATTGAATCATACCGGGCACCCGATGCTTTATACTGGCCCGCGGTTTTTGTCTTTGCAGAGGATCGTTTCTTTGCCATGCAGTGCTCCTTGCTTGTCTGACGAATGATTTATCAACGAGGGGGTCTTACCTTTCCAGTCTCAGCAGCACGACATCGTGCGGGGGAACCGTGGCTCGAAAGGTCCGCCCTGTTGTCCCTGTATTCTTCCCGGCCCAGAGATCGCGCAGCCGGTAGGCGTGCGTGTCACACCGCAATTCCGATTTCGTGAGGTCATCGCGGATCACATGACTGTTCCAGTCATGCGCGAGATCGACGGGTCCCGATCCGCGGTTGAAGAAACAGACCACCCAGTCGCCGTGCGCGAGGGGCTTATACCAGGTTTCCAGACTGTCGGCCGTGCTCTCCCGGAATCCCTCGACCCCCAGGGAATCCTGGTCAACGGCGATGACCTCTCTGTTCGTAAGAATGCCGAGGACGTCCTTCGACATCGTTCTCAGGTCATTCCCCGCGATGAGGGGTGCGGCCAGCATCGCCCACATCGTAAAATGAGCCCGGTCCTCGCCCAGCGTGAGCGACCCGTTTCCAACTTCGAGCATGTCCGGATCGTTCCAATGGCCCGGTCCCGCGTACGCACGGAGGGGGTGCTGCATGTCCAGAATCTTCATGACCCCCCAGGAGTTGTAGGCTCCGCCGTGCGTGTCGATGCAGTCCCAGCATGCGGTGATGTCTCCCGTCGTTCTCCAGAGATGGCCGACCGATGCACCCCACTCCCACGGTTTGTTGTTCCCCCATTCGCACATGCTGAATACCATAGGCCTCCCAGCCGCGCGGATAGCATCCCTCATCGTCGTATAGGCGCCTACAGCGTTTATCCCCCCGGCATTACACCAGTCGTACTTCAGATAGTCGCATCCCCACCGGGCAAACATCAGAGCATCCTGGAATTCGTGCCCGCGGCTCGCCGTAAAGCCGCCGCAGGTTTTGTAGCCTACATCCGAATAGAGGCCCAGCTTCAACCCGCTGGCGTGGATGTAGTCGGAGAGTGCGCGCAACCCCGAGGGGAACCTTTCCCTGTCCACGGTGAGAAAACCGAGGCTGTCGCGGGCGCCGGTCCAGTTGTCATCGATAATAATGTAGCGGTAGCCCGCGTCCTTCATACCCGACGAAACGATGAGATCCACCATGTCATGGATGATTTTCTCATTGAATCTGCCGGCAAACGTGTTATACGTATTCCAGCCCATCGGAGGAGTCAGTGCGAGGCTGTCGAATTTCTGCGCGTAACAGTTTGCCGAAACAAGAAGAGCGGCGAATGCAGACAGAAGGAGAGACACCGGAATCGAGCGGCATGAGATCATCGGAAGACCTGTTCTATGAAGGATCCGGAGGAAACGCGGCGGGCCGGTTAATTTTACGGTAATTCCGGGGTAATGTCAAAGGTGCGCTCGAATAGAAACTTCACTGAGGCAACGAGAGGACGAGCGAGGAACCGCGAATGCAGAGCATCGGCAGCCCGGGAGGAAATGCCCCTTCCGCACCCTCAGGAGACGGGAGGCAAAAGGGGCATTCAATAAGTCGATAGAATTGAACCGGAACGCCGCGTCAGAACCAGATTGCGGACGGGGAGGAGAGCGGAGCTGGCTATTCCACCCTGTAGAGCTCACGGCGTCCGTCGACGACGAGGTCATGGTAACCTTTCATGATCGCGGCTACCTTCGGATCGGACATGGATTTCCTCGCCATTTCGCCCATCCCATCGATGCTCTCCACATCCTGCTCGGATACGACAGTCCAGTAATTCTCACCGCACAAGTCGGTATAGACCCGGAAAGGGGCATAGCCCAGACCTCTGAGCGCTTCGGAGAGCGCCTTGAACTTTTCGACGAGCTCTTTGACCTTCCCCGGCTTGCAGTGCATGATTTCCCGCGACATGTACATGGAGACCTCCCTCTGCTGTGTGGATTTATCAGTGACTTGCCTTCGGGGAGAACCGCAGCCTGAGGGAGATAGTTCCCCGGACGCCTTGAGTTCATTCGGGCCGGATGGCCGGAAGAATCGGTTTATTGAGGTTCTGATTCGATTGCCGTACATTGCCCGCCATGAAACAGCCATTGTTCACTGCAGCCGTGATGGCTGCCGCCCTGGCAGGCGCCCCGACCGCTTCGAACGCCGCTTCCCCCCATGAAGGACAATTCAACAGAACGCACACCGGAGAAGTCGAACGACTCGCTGCGGCGTTCCGCACGCCTCCCGATTCCGTCCGTCCCTGGGTCTACTGGGTCTGGACGGACGGGAACCTGAACCGCGAGGGGATTACGGCGGACATCGAGGCGATGAAGACGGCCGGCATTGGCGGAGTCATGATCATGGAGGTGGACGTGGGGGTCCCTGCCGGACCTGTGAAATTCATGAGTCCCGCCTGGAGACAACTCTTTAAACACGTCGTTGAAGAGGCGGAGCGGAGCGGCATCCAGGTGACGCTGATGTCCGGCCCCGGGTGGACAGGAAGCGGCGGACCGTGGGTGAAGCCGGAGGAATCCATGCAGTATATCGTGGGATCTTCCACCACGGTCACCGGGCCTCTCCACTTCGAAGGCGCTCTTCCCCGGCCGGAACGCCGTCCGTCATTTTTCGGCGAGGGACACCTCCCCCCAGCGATGGAAAAGGCGAAGGATGAGTTCTACCGCGACGTGGCGGTTGTCGCATTCCCGACACCTGAAGGAAAGGACTCGATCCCCGACATCGATGAGAAGGCGTTGTACGTCCGGGCGCCGTATTCCTCGCAGCGCGGGGTACGATCGTTCCTCCCCTCCCTTTCGTCGTATCCTGAATCGCGCCCGGGGACGGCAATCCGCCCGGCGCAAGTGATGGACCTGACCGGACATCTTTCTCCCGAAGGGAGATTTGCCTGGGACGTGCCGGACGGGAAGTGGACAATCGTGCGGTTCGGAAAGACAAGCACCGGCGCGAATACGCGCCCTGCTCCCGTCCCGGGACTGGGTCTCGAATGCGACAAGCTTGACAGCGCCGCACTTGACGCGCACTACGACGCATTCATCGGAACGCTCCTCCGGGACACGGGACGGAGGAAGGGCACCGGAGAAGGCGGCTGGACGATGCTCCATATCGACAGCTGGGAGATGGGCTCGCAGAACTGGACGGGTGCGTTTCGTGAAGAATTCCGCAGGCGGAGGGGATACGATCTCCTTCCCTATCTCCCCGTACTCACCGGGCGCGTCGTGGAGAGCCGCGAGATCTCCGAGAGGTTCCTCTGGGATCTCAGGGAGACCGCTCAGGAACTTCTCCTTGAAAACCACGCCGGACGGCTGAAGGAGCTCGGGCGCCGTGACGGGTTCGGACTTTCCATCGAGCCTTACGACATGACGCCGTGCTCGGACATGAGCCTCGGATCCCTGGCGGACGTTCCCATGTGCGAGTTCTGGCTGTACGGTTTCAACACGAGCTTCAGCGTGTTCGAGGCGACATCCATCGGGCATACCTGCGGGAAGGAGGAAATCGCAGCCGAAGCATTCACCTCAGGCGACGAAGAGAAGTGGCAGGCGTATCCGGGCTCAATGAAAGCGCTCGGCGACTGGGCATTCAGCGCGGGGGTGAACAGGTTCGTCTTCCACAGGTACCAGCACCAGCCGTGGACCGACATACAACCCGGCATGACAATGGGACCGTACGGCGTCCACTGGGAGAGGACGCAGACATGGTGGGGCATGGTCCCCGCGTACCACAGGTATCTCTCACGCTGCCAGTTCATGCTGAGACGGGGACTCCCGGTCGCGGACGTCTGCTATCTTGTGGAGGAAGGATCGCCGCATGTCTTTAAGCCGCCGTCGTCGGCCCTCCGCGGAAATCCGCCGGAGAGGAGAGGATACAATTTCGACGGCTGCGCGCCCGAGGTTTTGATAGCGCACATGTCAGTCAAGGACGGGCGGCTGACGCTTCCGGACGGGATGAGCTACAGGGTTCTCGTCCTGCCGGAACAGGAGACGATGACGCCGGCACTCCTCGGAAAAGTGAGTCAGCTCGTAAGGGACGGCGCCACGGTGATCGGGCCCCGCCCACTCAAGTCACCGGGACTCTCGGGATACCCCGGGTGCGACACGGAGGTGAAGCGCATTGCGGGAGAAACCTGGGGCGAATGCGACGGAACGAGCATGACAGAGCGCGCATTCGGAAAAGGGCGCATAATCTGGCACAGGAACTCGTGGAAAGAGACGGACTCGCTTCTGAGCGGGACCGGCGCAAAGGAACCGGAACAATACGGAGAGTTCTCCGAGGTCATGGACGTCCTGGCAAAATCAGGTGAGCCGCAGGATTTTGAGTCTGCGGCGCCTCTCCGGTACACGCACAGGCGAGCCGCCAGGACGGAGATCTATTTCGTTTCAAACCCCACACCCGAGGGAGTCAACACCGAGTGCACATTCCGCATCGAAGGGAAGCAGCCCGAACTGTGGGACCCGGTCGAGGGAACGATCCGTACTCTCCCCGAACTCAGGAGCGCGGACGGCCGAACAAACGTGAGGCTGCAGTTTGAGCCTTACCAGTCGTACTTTGTCGTCTTCACCGGAGAGATCGACCGGACAGGCATGGGAACGCGAAACTTCCCTTCATGGGACACGGTGGCAATTCCCGCCGGACCGTGGAGGGTCTCATTTGACCCGCGCCGGGGCGGACCTGAGAGCGCGATGTTCGACCGTCTGGAAGATTGGACGCAAAGGCCGGAGGAAGGAATCAGATACTATTCCGGGACCGCCGTGTACAAGATCGCGTTTGACCTCCCTGCGGCCGTCTCAGGGGGTGCGGAAAAGGGGAAGGGTTCGCGCGGGGCCGTGAGGATCGACCTCGGACGCGTGAAGAATATCGCCCGCGTCACGCTCAACGGCAAAGACGCCGGTGTCGTCTGGTGTTCTCCATGGAACGTCGACGTCACAGGAGCGCTGAAAGAGAAAGGGAATGAACTTGAGGTCAAGATCGCCAATCTCTGGCCCAACCGGCTGATCGGCGACGAAAAGCTCCCGCCGGCAGGAGAGTACGGGAAAAACGGGAACCTCGTCCGATGGCCCGACTGGATTCTCCAGAAAAACCCCACGCTCCCCGCGGGACGGCACACGTTTGCCACCTGGCGTCATTACTCGAAGGACTCGCCCCTCCTTCCTTCCGGGCTCCTCGGACCTGTGAGTCTTCTCATGGAGAGGAGGTGATTCTCCGTCCCCCGGGCTAGAAAAGAAGACTGTATGACCCGTACCCATTCGATTTGCCCCGGTGAAAGATGTAATGATAAAATAAGGGACTCACTCCAATCGACCAAACCGGGTGCGATGGGTGTCTCCACCAGGCCGCGGTGTCCGGGAGGGTTATTGCGGGTTCAAAAACACCGGAGGGCATTTGCCCTCCGGTGTTACCAGAACACACTACTTCACCCTCCGGTGAAGTTTCAGGCCGGCGCAAATTGCCAGCCGGGCCGGTTATTCGAAGTGCTGCTAGCCGTTCATCATGGAGAGAAGTTTTTCCGCCTTCAGTCGAATGAGGGAGTATCCAAGGTCCGGCAATGAGTAGAAATGAGCTGCCCTGGCACAATATTCCTTTGCTTTTGCAGTGTCCCCCTTCCCCCTGTACGCCAGGGCAATCCGGTACAGGTTGTACGCATTTTCCAGATTTGATTTCTGAAGCTCCTCGATCGCCTTTTCGTACTCCTTTGCCTCCAACGCAATTCTCCCATAGAGCTGGTGCAGGCTCCTGAGACGCCAGGCATCCGGTTTGTTCGTGACCAGTTTTTCGTACGCGGCGGCGTGAGATCTCGCACCGGTCAGATCATTTGTCTCCAGCGCGAAGATGGCTGCGCTGTTTTCCTTCCCGTCGTCATACTGCTCCTTGATCTCCGGAGAGAGACTGGACGAGGCGATCATCGCCATTTCCCGGTCGTACATCTCCTTCGCTTCAGCATATCTGCCGGCCTCCTCCAGCACAGATCCTTTCATGTCGAGCTGCTGGACCTCGTCTCGGAGCTCGTTACGCTTCTTCGATTCCGCCACCCCGCTGTCAATGAGCTGAAGTGCCATCACGGTATTGCCGCCGTCAATATACAGGATGACCAGACCCGAACGCGCCTGTCTCCGTTCAGATTCATCCCGGGCGGATGCAATCATCGCACGGAGTTCGCCCGCCGCTTGATCCGCCTTCCCCATGTACAGGTGGTCAAATGCGATACCCAGTTTCGACGAGAAGAAATTCGGATCCTTCGACAGCGCCAGATTGTAATTCTCAATCGATTGATCGAATTTCCCTTCTTTCATCAGGAGCTCTGCATATGAGTCGTACGGATTGGCGTCGCCCGGCACCAGAGCGACATACTTCTTGAACGCCTGTTCGGCCTCCGGGTACTTTCCCAGCGAACGGTACTCATAGCCCAGGGAGTTGTACACCGGCGCGTAATCCGGGTTGAGCACACCCGCGGCTTTGAAGTGTTCGACGGCGCCCGCATGATCCAGCTGGTTCGCGCAGAAAACTGCCAAATACTCATGGACGCGTTCGTCCCGGGGATACGCTGCCAGCAATTTGTCATACAGTTCTTTCGCCTTTCCTTGATCACCCGTTAACTGAGCTTCGGTGGCGCGTATGATAAGGCGTTCACCCTCGGACACTTGTTCAGCATGAAGCCCTGCTTTTGCAGCAAACCGTTCCATTTCGGTAATTGTCGCTGCACACGTCGAACGGTATAAGTACGCCAGCGCGAACCCGGTATCCGCGGCGATTGCCTTGTCAAAGTTTGCGCGCGCTTCATGGACATCATTATGGTCCAGCTGACTCCGCCCGAGAAGAAAATCTCTTTTCGCCTCCTCGGATTTTGTCGTCACCGGAACTTTCCCGTCATCACCCGGATTTGAATATCCGTACATTGCCAGTGCGACCAGGAATACCATAGCTATCGATATGCGCTTGTTCATATCTTACCTCTCCTGGGTATGATTGTGGGTTGGTCCGAAGCAGTCACTGGCTACATTGATGCCGCCGCGCTGTCCGGGCCGGTGGTGTGGAAGCCTTCCGGCCTCCATGTGTTCTTACTTCAGGTTGCTCAGATACACAGGCGGGCGGGGGTCGGTGACAAACATCCACTGACCGGGTCCAGAACCGGTCATGACTCAGACGAAACCTCAACCAGATGACACGATGGAAACAAGGGCGATTGCGATGATTGCAGGGAACGGGATGACCTTCGCGGCGCAAAACGCCCGCGGGGTGAGCAAACAACGCTCACAAAAGACGGTCACTTCAAAAGAATCATGCGCTTCGTCGTGACGGAGCTCCCTGCCTGGAGCCGGTAGAAATAGACACCGCTCGAGAGGCCTCCCCCGTCGAACGACGCCTGATGATATCCCCGTTCCTGAGTCTCATGGACGAGTACGGCGACCCGCTGACCGAGCGTATTATAGACGGTCAGCGTGACGTCAGAGCGGCCGGGGAGGACGTACTTGATGAGCGTCGCGGGATTGAACGGATTGGGATAATTCTGGTACAAGACGGTCTCCTGCGGGAGAGAAACCGGGTCTATTACCGATATTCCTGTGGTGAGCGATGCCCCTGCTCCCCTCGAGCCGCCGATGCTGTCGGCAAGATACAGGTTCACTAACGAAGGGCGGGACGACCCATAGAGCGCGTACGACGTGCTCCACTGAGCGTCCGTCAAGCGGAGAAAGTTGTCCGTCACGTGTTCTCCGTAGCTCATCACGGGCCCGACGTATGCCGCCGGTCCGCCATCGGTGGATGGCGCCGTCACGACCGCAAGATTGACGGGACCCGTGCCGACATGCAGGACCCAGCCAACAGGGTTCCCGAACGCGTCGGCCGGGCACGTGTGAACGTCGGCAACGAGATAGTCCTTTTTCAGAGGGTCCGCCCCGAAGTAGAAAAGCCTGACGTACCAGCCGTTGGGGGCCTGCATGCAGCCACCGTCTGCCATATAGATCATATGCTTCAGGAACGCAACCTGGTCCGTCGTCAAACAGGTACCGCCGAGCTCCTCACGCGCGATCGTGCCAAGCGTATCGGCGACGCCGTCAAGCCCAGAGAAATACGATGCCAGCGACCAATTCCCCCCGGTGCCGGACAGGAGCGGAACGAGACGGGTTTTGCCGACCTGCGCCAAAGCACGCACGGCGTCATAGAGCGCCGGGATCGGTTCGACGTACCCCGCGGGGAACGAACACCCTGCGACGCCGGTGTAGGACTGCTTCGCATAGAGGAGATTATCATGGCGGAGCTCCGCCCACGACGCAAGCTGCGTGTTCATCTTCTCCTGCCACCAGGCAGCCGTCGTCATGAACCCGGGGAGTGCGGATCGATCGGCCGGCGGGTTGCATGCGCGTATCATGCCGAGCCACGCGTTGAAAATCGAACTCTGCCAGAATGAAGCATCGTACCCGTCTATGAGGTACCTGACCGCGGCAAGGTTCGAGGCGTAGTTGTACCTGTCAAGCTCCGAGACCAGCAACTGGGCGGCGGCGTCGTTGCCAAGCGCGAACAACACATCCAGCGTCGAGGGGAGGGCCCTCCACACGGCGTGCCCCTGATAGTTTATCTTGTCGTACACGACATTGCCGGTGACATACGAGTCGACGACGAACCGCTGGCCCAGAAGCAGGAGGGAAGCGGCCGGCTGTATCAGACCGGGGGTCAGTGGATCGGAGCTTTGCAGAATCTGCGAATTGATCCGCTGGAACGCGAACGGCTGATTCCTGAGGTTGTTCTGAAACGCCGCGAGCACGGTCGTATCGAGAAGTTGACTCGCAGTTCCGATATTGACACCCTGCAGGAGGGATTTCATGTTTGGAATCGTGACGTTGTCCGACTCCCCGACGCACGCGGATATTATCGTATCAATCTCCCCCAGGCGGGAATACGCGGCTGCGCGGTCCATCGCCTCCACAAGGAGGGCGGCGTCGACCGTTTGCCGCTGTATGTCCGCGGGCTGCTGAGCCGGATACACGCCCGCCGGACCCAGGAGGTAAAGCTCCGTCCTCCCGAGCCACATCATCGACTGGAAGTATTGGCCCAGCTTCACTGACAGGGTGTAGTGGCCGCGGATCGTGAACTGGCTGAAATCGATAATCCGGGGGGTCGACGAAAAGAGGGGATACGACACGGCCTGCTGAGCGGCAATAAGGTTCTCCAGCGTACTCACATCCGCCGCGTCCTCGGGGAAATACGGCGCCGCGGAACCATCCAGCAGCGCGCATGCGACCGTGAGGTAGATGTCGATGTCATGCAGCATTGGCGCCATGGCCGGAACGGCGGCGTATTCCACGTTCATGGCAGGCAATTGCGCCCTGAGTCCTGACAGAAGCGTATCAAGGTTCGGCGCGAGGAGGCCTGTTTCAGCCCCCCGGAGAATCGCATCGTACGAGGCATGAACGGCGTGAAGGATCGCGTCGGAGGAAACAAAGATGGGAAGGTCGCGGTGGTAGATGTCGAGGACCGCGTCTCCGACCGAATTATACCGGATGCGATCGGACACCATGAATCCGTGGTCCGCGACGAGCGACCGTTCAAAGGGGGTGAACGAAAAGCTGGAGTCGATGGTCCGGAGACCATTGATTGCTTCAGGCGCGACCTGCGATTTCGCGACGAATGCCCCGGAGGGGTGCAGCGCCAGCAATTGCGTCGAACTCATGTCCCTGTGGCCTGCCAGAAAAGCCTCATATGCCTGGAGGTCGAAAGGCAGATTGTTCTGCGCGAATGCGCATTCGGAGAGCAGTGCGATCAGAAGCGCGAAAGAGAAGGAAAGACGCGGAGCATTCATAGCATCCCCCCGATAATTTGGGTTCGAAGCCGGTCGCGGTGCGGATGGATCGAGTGCGGAAGAGGAGGGAGTGCAGAGAGGGGGTTCAATCCGGTGCGCTTCCAGGTCTCAAAGTGCGGGGAGCAGCTCCTCCGCATTCGACCTCATAATGCTAAGCGTAATCTACGCCAAACCTGCGGACATGTCAACGGCATGGAGCACGAAGAGAAACTTAACTGAGGCAACGAGGCGGAGTACGGGATTTCCGGCCTGGGAACAGATACCCCTGCCGGGCGGCAGAGGAGAATCACGCTTTTTTTCTGTCATTTTACTTGAATTCCACTTCGTCAAACCACCGGAAAGGGAATCACACTCACGGTCCCGGTGTGCGTCGGCGGAGCCGGCCGGGACCGCGCGCTTCCTATGGATGAACGACGTCCGCGGCCCGGGGGCTCGTCGAGTCGGGGGAAGCGGTGCCAAGCGGGTTATCAAAATCGAAACCGAAAAGCCGGGGATTTTCACCAATGACCGCGGCGGAGACGATGTAAAAGACGTAGTTGTATGTCTCGTCCGGCAGCGTATGCCTCGCGAGGAGGTTCCAGAAATTCCTCTGACGAGGATTCTCAGGCATCGTGCTCAGCATCTCCCGTATTCTGTTCTCATTCCAGTTGTAGCATGCCATGACGAGGAGACCCGAGGCCTGCGCCTGGTTGTCGTACAGGTCCCTCAGGTACTCGGCCGCCGCTTCCGTTGACTTCCTCAGATTGTGCCTCTCATCGTGGGGATCGGCTCTCTTCAGATCGATGAGCGGACCAGTCTGGAGTCCGTACTTCCACGCGGTCATAGGAATGAACTGCCACATCCCCTTGGCGATGCCGGAACGCGTCTCGGGGCCGCATTCAAGCGTGTCGAGCCCGCTCTCCTGGACGGCGACGTAAAAGAACTGCGGCGGGAGGTCGTGTGAAAGGAGCGTGCCGGAGATCAGCGGCGCGAGGTTCCCGCGCCGCGAACGTTCCACTGCTCTGGCAAGCCGGTGCCCCCTCTGCCAGAGACTGATGTACTCCTTCACCTTTGCGATGAATTCGGCGGGCATGCTGACATCGCATTCCCCGAAGACGCGCGCCACCCTGTAGATCAGCCAGTCCTCGGGGGAGAGTTTTTCCCGTGAAATGCCGAGCTCGTCGAGGAAGTCGACGTACTTCGCCTTCAGCTCCTCCTGTTCCTTCTGCTTTTCGCTCAGCTCCTCCCGGTACTTCTCGTCTTTCGTCTGTTCGATCTCGGCTCGGAGTTTCGCCAGGTGGAGCTCGAGCGACTTTGTCGTGTAAAAGACCTCCGCGGCCGTTGCGTGAAGCTTCTGCAACTGTTCGATACGGCTCCGGTACTGCACGATCGCGGCAACAGCGAGGATGAGAAGGGCAGTCACCGCCCCCAGCGCAACCCAGTACCGGGTCCGGTACCTGCGGCGGACGGTCCTGAACGCCTCGCGGATGAGAATCGTCCGGTCACCCGCCCTCCCCCCTCCCGCGCCTTCGAAGTACCTTCTGATGACCTGCGTCCGCCCGATCCGGGGCTCCGGACCGCCGGGAGAGAGTTCCGCGGCGATCGCGTCCGCCTGGAAGACAAGGGCAGGCCCCTTGAGTCCCAGCCGGACCTCTTTCCCGAGAGGAAGTGGAATCTTCCCCGTAATCCGTTTCTTTTTGACCCAGGTGCCGTTCGTGCTTCCGAGATCTTCCAGTGTCCAGGAGACCCCGTCCCGCTCCACAGCAGCGTGACGGGAGCTGACGTTCTCATCGGCAAACTGAACGCCGGCTCCGTCAGCACGTCCCAGCGTGAACCCCGAGTCAAACGTGACCTGGCCGCTCAGGAGATTCCCCTTCGTGACCCTGAGACGGACGCGTTTGTAGCCGATGGATTTTGACTCCGGGGCAGGGGTCATCTGACGCATTCCCAAGATGAAATGTCAACGAGCGTACGATGCAGAGAAAATAAGAGATGGGAAGGTGACTGTCAAATGCCGGACAGCGGGGATACAGAGAGGAGGTGGTTCGACGAAAAAAGGGAGAACCCGAAGGGGTAAGAGCCCACAGAAAGAAGCTCACCCCTTCAGGGATCGTCCCCCCACCTTACTCGGAGGCACGAGAGAGAAGGAATTTCTTCTCGAGCTGTTCGGCCGCAACCTTGAATGCGGTTTCGTGGTCGTACGGCGTGAACACCGACGTGTCATCGATCCTCGATCCATACGAGAGATACATCCCTGCCAGGGAGGCCTTGTAGGCAATCGTGGAGTCCGAGGTTGTCCTCGCAACGTCGTCAAGAGACCGGACAAGCCGGGCGTATTCACGTTCCGGGAAGAAGCTCTTGTATTCCACCAGGTTGTATATCGTCGATTCGACGATACCCGGGACGTCGCTGCGAAGAGACGAATCGAACGACTTCATCAGCTTCTGGAAATCGTACCTTGCGTAGCGCGTTTCATCGGGCTGAGCGCTCACGGTCGCCGTGACCGAGAGTGCTGCGGCAAGTGCGGCGGCTGCCAGGATTGTGCGTGATTTCATGTTTCCCCCTCTTTGGTTGTGTGATCTTCTTTCTGTCGCACAAGCTTATAGCGAAATCAATGCCAGATTCTCCCGGATACTGTAAACGTTTACCGCACAAGGGGAAACGGCGAATAGGCCGGGACCGGCCCGGCAAAAGGGGGTGCCACATCATGACATGAGCAGAAGGCATCCCGGCCGTAATCTTTTATTTTACAAAGGCTTATAGACTGAACCGTGAAGTGGCACATTGCATGTTTGTGGCATGCGAAGAGGAGCCGGATCGTCGAGGACGATGGGACGGTAGGGCTTGAGAGGGCAAAGGGGAGGCCCGGGATCAATGACACACGGGGGGAGCGATACTCTCTTTTTCGCAGCAAGGATGGGAAACGAGGGTTGATCAGAAGTCTGTCTGCTTCTTAGTGAATCTCCCGTCCTTTTGACAGCATCGTCAGAAAATGAACACGGTCATACGTGAACGTCAGGCTGCAGAATCCGCCGGGCTCGCCTTTGTCGAACGACCAGGAGGATTCCCCCTCCCCGCGCGGGTTCTCCGTCATCGCTTCAAATCCTCCCGCTGTCCTGAGGAACTTCGGATTCCGGTAGACGGAGGTCACACCCCCTTCGTGAATCCGTATTGCGTTCCCCGACTCGATTTCAAACCAGGCGTTGAGAGGAAACGTCTCACTGACGGGCTCCGCATGTCCCGTCCCTCCCGTCCTCATCCTCATTGTATCGATGGGATAGCGTCCGTCAAGGTTGTCGCCGCATCCCATGAAGAGGGATGCTGCAAGCGCGACGAGGAGGAGGTATTTCATCTGGACCCTTTCATTCCGGCAACTATCAGGGTCTATGAGGCTCACGAACCATGCCACAGGCCGCACCGGAAATCCAGGCCGGATTCATGGGGAACCCGGGTTTAGGGCAGGTATTTTTTCCCTATGTGTGTAATTTTACCAAACTCATTCCGGGTCGTCCCCCTCCTTTCGCCGGAGGCGGTTGTTGAGCGCCCGCCGTGAAACGCCGAGGAGTTCGGCGGCAATCGTCTGGTTCCCCTCCGCTCTCCTGAGTGCCTCTTCGATGACCGCATCTTCCGCTTCCTTCAGAGTCGGAAATCTTCCGGGGATCTGAAGAACTTCGTCATCCGATGGACGGCCCCCGCCGGGCCGTTCGCCTGGACTGTTGGAGGAGGCGATCTGCTTCCTGATCGAGTCAAGGGAAAGTATGCCGGAGGTGTGAAGGCTCACGGCGTCAAATACCATCCCCCGGAGTTCCCTCACGTTGCCGGGAAACGGATAGTTCTTCAGGAGCGTGAAAAGCTCCTTGGGAAGCGATGGCCTCTTCTTGCCGAGCTCGGAAGCCGCCTCGGTCGCGAAATGATCCACAAGATACGGTATGTCAGGCTGCCTCTCCCTGAGCGGGGGAATGTTGATCTGATGAGCCTTCAGGCGGTAGTACAGGTCCTGCCGGAACGTGTTCCCCTCCTGCATCGAGCGTATGTCGCGGTGCGTCGCCACGATGATCCTTGCGTTCGAGAGTTTCGCGATGTCTGATCCAAGAGGGTAGTACTGGCCGTCCTGCAGCAGCCGCAGAAGCTTGACCTGCGATTCGATGCTCAGGTCGCCGATTTCATCAAGAAAGAGAGTCCCGTTCTCCGCCCTCTCGATAAGCCCTTTCCGTTCGGACTCCGCCCCGGTAAATGCCCCTTTCCTGTGGCCGAAGAGCGTGTCGGAGAAGAAATTATCGTCGACGCCTGCGACATTCACCGTCACGAGCTCCCCGCTCCGGCCGCTCACCCTGTGGACCGCGGCGGCAAAAAGCTCCTTCCCGGTCCCGGTCTCACCCGTGATGAGTATCGGAAGGTTCGTTCCCCCGACAGCCTCGATGTATCTGAACAGGGAGCGGATCGCGTGCGCATGCGTGATGATCCCCTCAAACGCCTCCGGGTTCTGAATCTGGTCCCGGAGGAGCGATTGCTTCAGCATTTCGTTTTCGCTCCGGATCTCGTCCAGCTCGAGTCCGTGGCGGATCGCGGCAACGAGCCGCGTGTCGTCCGCAGGCTTCAGGACGTAGTCAAACGCCCCCTTCTTCATGCAGAGCACGGCGTTCTCGACGTCGTCGACGGCGCTGACGATGATGACGTGCGTGCCCGGGTACGCGCCGACGATCTGCGGAAGGAGCTCCACGCCGGAAATATGCGGCATGTTGATGTCGAGGACGACGAGGGAGTACTGGCGCGCGGCCAACAGCGACATCACTTTGCGGCTGTCGTTGCACGTTTCGATGTTGGTGATCCCGTTCGACGACATCGTGAGCTCGAGGCTGAGGAGATAGTTCTCCTCGTCGTCGACAAACAGTACCGGGTGCACCGGTGTGAGGTTGGATTTCATCTGAATGCGTCCGCCGGCTCCACGTTACGCGGGCTGGAGAACGGGGAGCGTCACGATCGCCCTCGTCCCCCGACCCGGTTCACTTGTAAGGACAAGCGACCCGCCGTGGCTTTTGACGATGTTGTTCGAGACGGAGAGTCCGAGGCCTGTCCCCCCGCGGTCTCTCTTCGTCGTAAAGAACGGATCCATGATGTATTTCAGGTCCGATTCACGGATGCCGCTCCCGGCATCCTTGACCATGACCCCCACTTCGTTTGTCTCCCTGGCATAATACGTTATGATGCGCACTTCCGCAGTATTGCCCGTGAGCGACTGGCATGCGTTTGTAATCAGGTTCACAATCACCTGCTCGAGCTGCTGCGCATTTCCCCGTATCGGTGGGATGCCGGCGCCGTAGTCGGTTCTGAAATTCGCCGTCGAGCGGTTTATGAGATTCTCCGTCAGTGTGACCGCCAGCGCGACAACCCTGTTGATATCGACCGGCTCCCCGAGCTTTCCGCCGTCGTGTTTCGCGTATTCCGTCAGGCTCTTCGTGATCCCCTGAATCCGGTCCGAGCCCTGAAGGATTGCGTCAAGGGACTGCGACAGTTTGTCGCGCGAGGAGCTGTACGGGAGCCCCGCCACGCTGAAATCACCGCTCTGCTCCCTGTAATGATCGAGAACGGGGAGTATGTCGGCCCAGATCCTCTGGAAGAGGCGCGCGTTGAGGAGTATGAAGTTGTTCGGGTTGTTGATCTCGTGGGCGATCCCCGAGATCAGCACCCCCAGGGAGGCCATCTTGTCCGCCTGCACGAGCTGTTGATGGCGAATCGCCTCCTCCGCCTCCGACTTCTTTAGTCGTGTAATGTCGTTGATCAGGCCGTCATACGCGATGGGGACGCCTGCGGCGTCCTTCGTCACGACGATAGTATTCCGGATCCAACGGGTCGAACCGTCCCTGTGTATGATCCTGTGTTCCAGCGGTTGCATCCGTTCACCCGCAAGCGCCCGCCGCGCCTGCTCGAGGACCTTCTCCCGGTCGGCGCGGGGCACCATGCTGGACCAGAGATCGGGATTCGCCCGGTAGTCCTCCGACGTGTACCCCGTTATGGCGACGCAGCCCGGTCCATGGTAGGTCTCCACCGCGACACCATCCTGAATCCTTACCGTATAGATATAGTCCGTAAGGTAATCAATCAGGTTCGCATATCGTTCTTCAAGTTCCATTCCCCCGCCACCCCCCCTTGAGTATCGTGCTGAAATGCAGGCCTTATCTTCGTATCACCTTCACAATGAAGGAGATAGGAGCTTATTAACATACAGATTCAGGGGAAGAAACGCAAAGCAGGCCGACGGACATTCCCTTGTAAGCCGGGAAGGTCTTTCGTATCGTAAAAGAGGCCTTCAGAGAAGAAAGGGAGCATCACAGTGTCGTACGTCCTCTGGTTTATCATCGCTTTCAGCATTGTCGGCGCGGGGTACGGGTACGCCGGCTGGCGCCTGATCATACCGCTCCATTTCCCGGCACCGTGGAACTGGGTTGCCTGGGGAGCGCTCGCGGTTCTTATACTCCTCCCGATCGCGACGATGTCCATCGAATTCAACAGGATCGACATCCCGTGGAAGACGGAGCTCGAGTGGGGAGCGTACGTAAGCCTCGGGTTCTTCTCACTCGTCATCACCATTCTCCTCCTCCGGGACGCCGCATGGATGCTCGTGATCGCAGCGCAAAAGCTCTTCGCGATAGTGCCGTGGCTCTCCGCGGGAACGAGCGCCAGCGCGGCTCCGGCCGACCCGCACCGGCGGGAAGTCCTCGTCCAGTCGATGAACCTCGGGGTCATCGCCGCGGCGGGCGGGCTGACGGCATACGGGATCTACGAGGCACGAAGGCGTCCCGCGATCGTGCGGGTCGACGTCCCTCTCCGTGATCTCCCCGGCTCGCTCCAGGGATTCAGGATCGTCCAGATCTCGGACATTCACGCGGGCCTCACCGTGACGCGCCCGTTCGTCGAGACGATCGTCGAGATGGCAAATGCGCAGATGGGGGACATCGTGGCATTCACCGGGGACATGGTGGACGGGTCCGTGGAGCGCCTCAGAGAACACGTCGAGCCGCTCAAGAACCTGCAGGGGCGGTTCGGGCGGTATTTCATTACGGGGAATCACGAATATTATTCCGGTGCGCTGCCCTGGATCGAAGAGGCACGGAGGCTCGGGTTCGACGTGCTTCTCAACGAGCACAGGGTGATACGTCAGGGGGGAGGGACGATCGTGCTGGCCGGTGTCACGGATTCCTCCGCGGGGGGATTTATACCGGGGCATCGCTCGGACCCCCACCGCGCGATCGCCGGGGCGCCCGCAGCCGACGTCAAGATACTCCTGGCGCACCAGCCAAAAAGCCTGTACGAAGGAGCGAAGGCGGGATTCGACGTCCAGATATCAGGGCACACGCACGGAGGGCAGTTCTTTCCCTGGAATCTGCTGGCCACGATCGGCCAGCCATTTATCAAGGGATTCCACAAATACGGAGAGACCTGGATTTACGTCAGCAAGGGGACCGGATACTGGGGGCCTCCTGTCAGGCTCGCCGCCCGCTCGGAGATCACGGTCCTGACACTGGTCCGCGCCGGAACAAACAGCGCCCCGGTCTCTGACATGGACTCCTGAATCACTCTCTGATGAAGAGCCGGGCCTTCTCCGGGGGGAGCGGGGCGCGTTATCAGAGCGAGGATCTCAACGCTATTCGACCGGAATCCGACCGGCGTTTTGTGCAAGCCATTGTTCGAACGTCTTGAGTTCCGGATTGAGGGCACGCGTCGACTGAAGGTCCCTCACCCCGCAAAACTCCTTCTCAAAGTCCCTGTTGAACTGGAACATGTTCCCCAGATCGTCCGCTCCGGGAAACCCGAAACTCCTGTAGACCTCCGGAGCAATTTCGTTGTATCGAATCTCGCGTCCGAGAGATTTCGAGAGCCCGGCCGCCATCTGCGCTCCCGTGAGGTGCTCTCCCGCGATGCTGACGGTCTTACCGATGAACTTCTTCCCGCCTTTGAATATCCCGTACGCGCACTTGCCGATGTCTTCCGCCGCGATGCCCGGGAGCTTCCGGCCGCCCATCGGGAAAGTGATTCCCAGTTTTCCGTCGGGACCTTTCTTCGGGCCCATGCCGAAGAATATCAGGTTGTCCCAGTAGAACGACGTCTGAAGGAACGTGACGGGGACCCCGAGATCGGTGAACAGGTGGTTCGATTCCCCCTTGGCGTCAAAATGAGGGACCTTGTACTTCCCCTGGAGCGTCGGCATGCGTTCGTCGCCGAGCGGAACCCACTTTCGCGTGTCTTCCAGCGTGGACCAGATCGTATGCTGTACCCCTGCGTATTTCGCCGCCTCGGCCATCGATTTTGCGTTCGCTATCTCTTTCTCCGGGGACATATGCGCCCAGAAAAACGTGACGCAGTATGCGCCATACGCGCCCTTGAATGCTCTCTTGAGACTCTCCACGTCATCGACGTCCGCGGCTACAACTTCGGCCCCAAGAGCCGCGAGCGCCTTCGCTCCGCTTGAATTGACATCTCTCGTCAGTGCACGCGCGCTGAAGCCCCCGGTCGGGTCTTTCAGTATTGCCCGGACCAGCCCGCCGCCCTGCGCGCCGGTTGCACCAACCACAGCGATGATCTTCTTTTCTGCCATTCGAACTCCCTGTTTGAGTGTGCGGAGAAGACATTACTCCCCGGTCACAGTGCAAACAGTGCCGATGTGCGAACCGTTCCATGTTCGGGCATGGAAAGGCGTCTGTTTGTGACAAATATGGCCGCAAAATCTGATATTCTTGGACACTTCAAATATGACTCATCCTGTCATGTCTGACCAAAGATATTCAGTCTCAATATTTACAGCCCCCTCTTCTGCATCCCCGCGTCAAGGCATGCATCGTTTTACGTCATGAGGTTGTCCATTTCCGGACATCTACTGTAACAAAACCGGACGCGACCAGGCATATGCGGCTGCATTTCACCGGCAATTGCAGCGATATTCGATGGCCTGAATATTGCAATCGGATTGCCATTCCGCGCTGCTCATAAAGACATCTCCGGGGATCAGGACCCAATGCTACGACATAACCTCCTCGTCATTTACAGGAACTTCCGGAAATTCAAGAGCACGTTCCTCATAAACCTGATCGGATTGTCGACCGGACTGGCATGTGCACTGCTTATCTACATCTGGGTGAACGATGAATTGCACGTGAATACGTTCGGCACGGGTGACGACCTGCGATTCCAGGTGATGGAGAATTCGAAGAACGCCAACGGCATAACCACACAACCCGCCACGCCGGACCTGCTGGCGCAATCCCTCGTGCCTGAGGTTCCTGAAATCGAATACGCCACCGCGGTGACGCCCTCTTCGTGGTTCGGGAATTTCACACTCACCACCGGCGACAGGACGGTCAAGTCAACGGGGCAGTTTGCCGGAAAGGATTTCTTCAACGTGTTCCCCTATGAGCTTCTTCAGGGGACTCCGGACGGGGTGCTGACCCCCGCGGGTTCCGTTGTCATCTCAGAACAGCTCGCGCTCAAGATATTCAACACGACAGACAATGTTGTCGGCAAACCTCTCGAGTGGCAGCTCCTCGGTTTCAAGAGACAGGTCGTCGTCTCCGGAGTATTCAAGGGCGTGCCTTCAAATTCCACGGAACGGTTTGACTTCGTACTGGCATTCGACGGGTGGGTTGATTTCTGCAACAGCATCCACAGGGAGATGAACTGGGGTAACCACGGACCGGGCACGTACGTCCTTCTCAAAAAGGGGACGAACGCATCCGACGTCAACGGAAAGATCGCAGGGTTCATCAAGGCCAGAGCCTCGTACTCCAATGTCACGCTTTTCATGAGGCCTTATGCAGACAGCTATCTGTATAATGCATATGAGAACGGCGTCCTGACCGGAGGGAGGATTGAGTACGTGCGGCTTCTCTCACTCATCGCCCTCTTCATCGTCCTTATCGCCTGCATCAATTTCATGAACCTTTCCACGGCGAAAGCCTCGGTAAGGATGAAAGAAGTCGGGATCCGGAAGGCCATAGGCGCACCCCGCAAATCTCTCGTCCTGCAGTTCCTCGGAGAATCGCTTGTCATGACGCTCGCATCACTCATCATCGCCGTTGCGATCGTCGAGATCTTTCTCCCCCGGTTCAGCGAGATCACCGGAAAGCATCTCTCCATCACATTTGACGCCGGTCTTGTCGAGTTCATGCTGGGCCTGACGGTTCTCACCGGTCTCATCGCGGGGAGTTATCCGGCAATTTACCTGTCCGCGCTCAACCCGGTCGTCATTTTGAAGGGAAAACTCGCCCGGTCCGCAGGCGCGCTGCTGGCCCGGAAGGGCCTTGTTGTGTTCCAGTTCACCCTGTCCATCGTCCTCATTATCGCCGTTCTCGTCGTGCGCAGACAAATGGACTTCATCAACACGCGGGATATCGGCTTTCACAGGGACAACGTCATCTATTTTGACAAGGAAGGGCGCGTGGCGCAGAATCACGAGGCGTTTCTCACTGAAGTCAGGCGAATGCCGGGGATCGTGAATGCGTCAGTCATGATGCAGAGCATCATCGGGGTCAACAGCTCGACATACGGCCTCTACTGGGAAGGGAAGAAACAGGGAGACTTGATCCTCTTTGCCGCGGCAAGCGTCGACTACGGCCTGCTGGAAACACTCGGCATCACAATTGCCGAAGGGAGGAGCTTCTCGCGGGACTACGGAACGGACAGTTCGGCGATCATATTCAATGAGGCGGCATTGGCCGTCATGGGGCTGAAAGACCCGGTCGGCAAATCCGTCAACCTCTGGGGAAAGAACAGACAGATCATCGGCGTCACCAGAGATTTCAACTTTGAATCGCTCCACGAACATGTGAAGCCCCTCTTCTTCGTCCTGGAGCCGCAGAAGACCATGATCGTGATGGCGAGGGTCAGGGCCGGAATGGAAAAAGAAACCATCGACGATCTGCAGGAATTCTACCGCGCCTATAACCCCGGCTTTTCATTCGACTACAAATTCCTCGATCAGGACTACCAGGCGCTGTATGCCTCCGAGGCCCGGGTCGCCGAGCTTTCACGGTACTTCGCGGGGCTTGCAATCATCATCTCCTGCCTGGGACTTTTTGGTCTTGCCGCATTCTCCGCAGAGCGAAGAGTGAAGGAGATTGGCATACGGAAGGTACTCGGCGCGTCCATCCCGGAGATCATCTATCTGATATCCGGAGACCTTGCCGGCTGGGTCCTCATTGCGAACCTGATCGCCTGGCCGGCCGCTTACCTCGGCACGAGCGCATGGCTGAACGGGTTTGCATACAGAGCCCCGATGAGCGTATGGGTCTACGTTCTGGCAGGGGGCGCGGCGATGATTGTAGCGCTGGTGACTGTGAGTTTCCAGGCCGTGAAGGCCGCAAGGGCCAATCCGGTCGAGTCGCTCCGCTACGAGTGAGAGACAGGGAATGCCGTTCAGTAGTTTGTCAGGTACTTCGACAGCTCCCACGGGGTTACTTCAAGGCGGTAGTCGTCCCACTCGAGGCGTTTTGCGCTTATGAATCGTTCACAGATGTGCGCGCCAAGAGATTCACGGATCACGGCGTCCTGCTCGAGTTCCTCGATCGCCTCGGAAAGGGACCCCGGAAGGACGTTCAGAGGCGGCTTCCCCCTTGTGTCCGCGGCAGCATAGACGTTCTCTTCCATCGCTTCCGGCACCTGGAGCTCACGGCTGATCCCGTCGAGCCCCGCGCCGAGCATGACGGCAAACGCCAGGTACGGGTTACAGCTTGGATCGGGACATCTTAGCTCGATGCGCGTCGATTCCGCCGTGTGTGCGCGCGGGATCCGTATCAGCGCGGAGCGGTTGATCCTCCCCCACGTTATGTGGACGGGCGCTTCGTACGCCCCCAGGCGCTTGTAGGAATTCACAAGCGGCGCGAGGACCGCGCACATCCCCCGCGCATGCGCAAGTTGTCCCGCGATGAAGTGCTTTGCGATTTTCGAGAGACCGTGAGGATCACCGGGGTCGCTGAACGCATTTGACCCGTTCGCCTTGTAGCTCAGTCCCTGATGGACGTGCATGCCGCTCCCGCTGATCCCCCTGATGGGTTTCGGCATGAACGTGGCATACAATCCCTTTTGCTGCGCCAGGATCTTCATGACGACTCTGAATGCAACAGTGCTGTCCGCCGTCTTCAGCGCGTCCGCATAGCGGAGATCGAATTCGTGCTGGCCGGTGGCGACCTCGTGGTGCATCGCCTCGGCCTCAATGCCGATCGCGGCAAGCGCATTGGCGACGAGACGCCAGAGACCCGTGGCGACCAGGTCGGTCGGCTGGTCGAAATAGCTTGCGCTGTCCTGCGGTCTTGGAGGGTCAAGCTCACCTCCCTCACCCGGCTTCAGGAGGAAGAACTCCATCTCCGGACCTGTGTTGTACACGTATCCCATGGATTCCGCCACGCCGAGCATGCGCGTAAGGACCGCCCGGGGATCTCCCACGAAGGGCTGGCCGTCCGGCGTGTAGATGTTGCAGATCAGACGCGCCGTGATTTCGTTCTCCACGAGCCACGGGAGTATGGCGAACGTGGAGGCATCGGGGAAAAGGTACATGTCGTTCTCTGCGATCCGCGCGAACCCCTCAATGGACGAGCCGTCGAACCATATCCCGTGGTTAAGCGTCCCGGCGAGCTCCTTTGTCGGTATCGTGACGTTCTTGACGGCGCCGCCGACGTCGGTGAACTGGAGGTCGATGAACTTTACACGGTGTGTCTCGACCAGCGCAAGGAGGTCGTTTGCAGTAGGAGGAGGGTTTTTGGTTTTCATTTATGCAGAGCCTGGAGTCCGAATGCAAGCGCGATTATCGCAAGCATCAGGACAATCGCGATGCCTGCGGGTACCAGTTTCGGGGAGCGCCACCATCGGGCGGAGCTTCGTTGTTTGGAGGATTCCTCGAGTATCGCTGTGTTTACCTGATCGAGGTTGTCGAGATCGTACATCAGCGCGCGCATGTCCGCGTAGCGGTCATCGGGCTCGCGCCGGAGACACTTCAGCACGACCGCGGCGAGCTGGGGAGAGACGCCGGGCTGAACTTTGTCAAGCCTCGGGATTCCCCCCTGAAGGTGCTGGGACATCACGGCAAGCGGGTTGTCGCCGGTGAAAGGCGGATGCCCCGTGAGAAGCTCGAAAAACATGACGCCGACGGCATAGAGGTCGGTCCGTCTGTCGCCGCGGTGTCCCTCGATCTGTTCGGGCGACATGTAGTCCGGCGTCCCGGCGGCGTTGCTCAGATTGGCATACGTGACGCGGTGCGCCCCTTTCGTGAGCGCCAGACCGAAATCGAGTATCACGGGCTGACCGTCGGCACCGATGAGTATGTTCTCGGGCTTGACGTCGCGGTGGATGATATCGTGCTCATGGCAGTGCGCCAGTCCGTCGGCGATCTTCCGTATGAGGGCTACCGCCGCCCCGGGCTCCATCGGCGCCGCGCGCTTCACAAGCTCCCGCATCGATTCGCCAGTGACAAGCTCCGTCACAAGATACGGGGTGTTGTTGAACCGCCCCGACCCGAGGCCCTTCTGGATCGCAGGATGACTCAGCGTCCGCATTACCTCCAGCTCGCGCTGGAAGCGCTCATACTGCGCCGGGTCACCGATGATCGACTTGTCCGGAATCTTGAGCGCAACTTCCCTGCCGTTCAGGAGATCGACCGCCCGGTAGATATCGCTCATCCCCCCCTGTGCGATATGCCCCTTGATCTGGAAGTGGTCAAACTGGTCACTTATCTGGAGCATCGAGGCGGAGTAAGTTGTTCCGGATCCATTCGACATCGTTCAACCCCTCATTATATTGAGAATTCCCTTCAAATGCGATATTATGGCCGACCCGGAAATGCAGCCCGGAGCAGCCAATCGGCCAGAATTGCAGAATCGGGCACGGATCGGGTCACGGCTCCCCGCGCCGGTTGATGAGCCTCCTGAGGAGCCGCATGGGCCAAGCGGGCTCGGAATCGTCAGCCGGGTCCCCCGTCGGGAGGCGGCGAATATAGAGCGAAACGATTGAGAGATTGTCGTCGCTGTCCCGGTTCATTGCGAGCTCATAAATCTGTCGGCTCAGGTCCTCAGGGCCGCTGCAGGCGGTTGCGAGGAGAGAGAATTCCGCATCTTCGACGACTGACCATACGCCGTCAGTGCAGAGAACGATGATGTCTCCTTCCTGGACCTGGACCTGAAATATGTCGGGCTGAACAAAGAGCCCCACGCCAAGGCATTTGCTGAGGACGGACCGCTGGGCGTGTGTGCGGACCTTCTCGGGGGAGAGCATCTTCATGCGGACCATCTCCCCGACGCGCGTGTGATCGTTCGTGAGACACCTTGCGACATTGTCACGTATGAGATACGCCCGGCTGTCCCCGACGTGCACCAGGTTGAGAGTTTTTCCGACCAGGTTCACCGCGGTGAGCGTCGTCCCCATCTTCGCCACGCCGAGCCGCTGCGCGGTTTGAAATATCCCCAGATTGGCGTTCTGCACTCCGAGGCGGAGCTTCTGGGGGAGGGATACTCCGTTGCTCTTGTAAAACGTATCGAAGAACGTCTCAAGCGCCAGTGAACTTGCGACGCCTCCGTGGGAGTACCCCCCCATCCCGTCAGCAATGCCGTAGAGAGGTCCGTACTTCACCGTGAGGTCGTCAGGACGGCAAAACCTGATGGCATCCTGGTTGTCCTCACGCACTTTCCCAGGGCGGCTGATACCGTGCGAGTCTATTTCCGGCAATTCGTCTGATGTCATGAACTTCAATGTAAATACGCAGAAAGGGAGGAGGACCCCACCAGTCCCCTCCCTTTGCTGCGAAGGCGATTTTTCTCAGCGTTGCTGATATTTAACGAAACTACTTGTTCGGCGCAGCCTGCCCGCCCATCATATGCGCCGGAGGGACGATGTGTTTCGCGTGCTTCCGGCTGTTCATCACAAGATACACCGCGCTTATGACTCCCCATCCGACAGTCATCCATATTGCCATCTGCGTCGCGTCGGCAGAGACACCGGGCGTCGTCAGCCCTATCACAACAACCCCGACGAGGAGTCCGATGTTCCCCAGGAGGCCGACGAGCGGGATCACCGCATGCTTCACGCTGTGGAACTCGGACCTGCCGACGAACGTCACAAACGTCAGGCCGCAGATGAGCGCATAGAGAATAAACGTCCCGATATTCGAGGCAAGCGTGATCCCCGTGAGCGCCGTGACATTCAGGACACCCACCGATCCGATGATCGCCGATACCGCGACAAGGAACCAGACGCCCATATGCGGCGTGGCGTGCTTCCCGTGAAGGGCACCCATCAAGGCGGGCATCTCCTTGTCCTGCGCCATCGCGAAGCTTATCCTGACGGCGGTATTCATCGCCGCGAGTGTCGTCCCAAGGACAGCGAGGCCGACGGTGATGGCGATAATGATCATAAGGATGAACCCATTCCCGCCGAGCATGGAGTCGCCGATCAGCCGCGTCAGGTCGCCGATAGGCGCGCCGGATGCCGCGGCGGCGTCCATCCCGAACGTCTTGGTGCCGTCCGCCGCGACATTGACAAGCTTCTCGCTCACGGCGTAGTTGGCCGCAAAGTACTCAAAAAGGTACGCGAACAGCCCCTGGATCACGAGGGAGAGGAGGACGCCGCGCGGGATGTCCCGTTTCGCGTTAATCGCCTCCCCTGCCAGGGACGTCGAGGACTCGAACCCGACGAGTATGAGTATCGCAATCGTGGACTGGAAGAGCATCGCCGATAGGCTGTGCGGAAACGTGATCGAAAAGGCGTTCGGGTGAGCCCACGTGGTCGCGTGAAGCGGATTCTGCATCCTGAACATGATCGCGAGCACGCTGAAGCCGACAAGCGAAACGAGCTGAATGACGTTGATCGCGATCGCCACGTTCGTCGAGCCGGTGATGCCGCGCACCGCGATGAATCCTACGGCAATTGAGAACAGAATGGCGACCCCGATCTGGTAGGGGATCGGCACGTCGATGCCGAACTGACCCAGAATGTACGCCACCAGCGTCGCCATGAACGCAACCATGACGCCCGGATAGACCCAGTAAAAGAGATGTGCGGCCCAGCCGGTGAGGAATTTTGCAATACGCGCGAACCGCTGATGCGAGGCTTTGTCCCTGTCAAGAAACGCTTTCTCGGCAAAGTAGTACGACCCTCCGGCACCCGCCTCAGGATAGCGGCGGGCCATCTCGGAGAATGCGACTGCCGTCAGAAATGCGACGATAAGAGCGGCGACAATTCCGGTCCACATGTCTGTGGCTCCCCCGTTGTTCGCCGCCTGTATCTGGAACGTGATCCACAGAAACGCACCGGGGGCAATGAGCGCCATAGCGTTCACCGTGACACCGGTGAGGCCGAGCGTTTTCTTCATGCCTCCCGTCGGATTTGTCGTTTCGGCTGCCATACGAAATTCCTTTCTGATGTGTATCTTCTGGTTAAATAATCATCAAGAGGGACGACGTTTCACGAACTCAGAACGTCACGATCGCACCCATGGCGAGCGTGGACTGGTTCCTCCTTGAGAATTTCCCCGCGGTCCCGTCGAATGCCGGCACGTCGGACCAGTCATAACGGTACTCCCCGCGAAGGATGATCGTCGGGAACGGCTTGTATTCGTATGTCAGAGTGCCTTCGCTGAGAGTCTGAATGGCGCCCGTCATGAACCCTTCCGGGTCGTCGAACTCTTCGCACCGAACGGCAAAGCTCGAGACATCGTTCAGCGCGTATTTCACGTAGCCGGCAAGCCCGCGCCACACTGCCGTCATGGCCGGGGGATGGTCTTCGCCGTACACCCAGTTGAGCGCCAGCGTGAGTTTGTCAGTCGCCGCATAACTTGCGATGACTTCATAGACGTTCCGGTACTTCTTCGTCACCGAATCGGGGAGCGCCGGCCCGCCGAGCCAGTTGAGCGTGAACGAGAGCGCACTTGTCGGGGCATATACCCCTTCAAATCCCAGCGTCTTCCCGCTGTTGACGGGGATCCCGTTCCAGCCGTCATACAGATACCCGTTGAGCGTGATCGTGCTCGAAAGCGTGTATGCAGCCCTGGCGCCCAGGTGATAATAGGGGACGGACCAGGCGAAAAGGAGCGAACGGCTGTAGTTGAAGTTGTCCTTTGCAGGAATCGTCTCGAAGCAGCAATGCGTAACGAATTTCCCCATGTCGACGGTCAGTCCGGACCCGACGGGGATAATCAGGGTGGCATATGCCTGCCGCACGTTCGCAAGCGAGCCGGGCTCGCCGCTCTGCGCGATATCGTTCGCCTGCCCGAAATCGAGATCGACGGTAAACCCGACAGGCGCGGCCGCCCTCTGAATCTGGATTTCGGCCATTGCCACGGTAAATTGTTCGTCCGTAACGTCAAAATTGCGCAGCTCGTTGACGTGGGTCGTCGGACGGTCGAGATTGTACTCAAAATACGTGTCCACGAACCCCGTTATCGTCACCGCCGGGGGGGCCGGGGCTGCGGCAGGAGCGGCAGCAGTGTCTTTTGCCGGAGCAGCGGCAGTGTCTTTTGCCTGGCAGTACGCGCTCTGGCCTATGACGGCGACCGCGCTTAACAGCGCGGCCGTTGACCGACACACAGTGGCAACATTCCTCAATAACATGAGGCACCTCGTGATAGTGAATGATTGTGGATTGACGGGTCAGATTCCTGCGCAGGGTGAATGTCCCCCGGGGTTCCCCCGCGCGGGGGGACGTTCATTACTATTATGAGGTTCAAAATGCCGTATACCTTATTAAGTAAGGCATATTTAAGCTTACACGTTATATTATAAGGAACTTTTAGGAAATGTCAAGTACTTTTTTATAGTTTTATGAGATTTATTTACATCACACGGAAGGATGACAAAATGAAGCAGTTCGCGTGGCTGGCGTTACTCGCAGCGGCAGCGTTCGAAGTCGGAGGAGACGCGTTTATCCGGAAAGGGATGAGAGGGGAAGGCATTTTCCCGATCCTCCTCGGATGTCTCGTCCTGAGCTGTTACGGAGTGGCTGTCAATCTCGTGCGGTGGGATTTCTCGAAGCTGCTCGGTGTGTACGTGGCAGTGTTCGCGGTTGTCAGCGTGATGACGGGATTCCTCGTGTTCAGGGAGAGCGTCCCCCCCTCGACATGGATAGGACTTGCGGTGATCGTCTGCGGGGGATGCATCATACAGTTCGGCGGGTTCCTCTCGAGCCTCTTCTAGTCCTCCTCACCCCGCCTGCGGCGACTCAGGGTCATGCGGCGGGAGGACCGGCTGCGCCGGGCGGAGCAGTCAAGAGGTGGCAGGACGGGAGGCACCGAGCCGCGCGATCTCAAGGCACTCAATCACCCGCTCGCGCGGGGGATTCCGGGTCACGCTGATCATTGCATGTCCCAGGTCATCCAGCGTGCAGACATATTTTGGAACGAGCGCCTTCCAAAGGGGATAGACGGCGCCCATGATCTTTGCAAGTGTGAACGCGTTCTTCAGCCCTTTGATCGGCTTTATGAAACCCGGCCTGAAACAGAACACATCTTTGAACGGGAGCTTCTGCAAATCGTTCTCCGTCTTCCCTTTCACGCGGGCCCACATGCTCCGCCCTTTCTCGGATGAATCGGTTCCCATCCCCGAGACGTAACAAAACGTCATGTCCGGGTTGAGCCTCGCAAGGATCTTTGCGGCGGCCATTGTGAGATCATACGTCGTCCGCCGGTACTCCTTCTCGCTCATGCCGATGGATGAGACGCCAAGACAGAAATAGCAGGCATTGCATCCCGCAAGCCGCGATTCGATCGGGGTGTAGTTGAAGAAATCATCGTGAAGGACCTCCAACAACTTCGGGTGGCTCACCCCGCAGGTTCTCCGTCCCACCACAAGGACCGATTCCACGTCCGGATCGTTCAGACAAACGTGAAGCACACCCTCCCCCACCATTCCGGTCGCACCGTAGACAATCGTCTTGATCTTCATGTTATTCCTCCAGCAAGTCGGACGGCTCAATGTGGATAAGGACATCGGCGATGTTCGCATGGATTTCCAGGATCTTCGCCCTGACGTTCCGGGCGATTTCATGCCCCTCGCGCACGGCCATGCTCCCCTCGACAGTGACGTGCAGATCCACGTAATACCACAATCCCATCTTCCTGATACGGCATTTCTCGAGACCGAGCACACCGTCAACGCGCCGCGCCGTCTCCCTGACCGCCTTCTCGACCTCCGAGGTCGGAGCGGCGTCCATCACCTCGTTGATGGCGGGACGCAGTATCCGGTACGCATTGAACGCGATGATGACGGAGGCGAACATGGCCGCCCAGTCGTCGGCGCTTTCATATCCGGGGCCGCCGATAATCGCGATGGAAATCCCAATCGCGGCGGAGGCGGACGTGATCGCGTCGCTCCTGTGGTGCCACGCGTCGCTCTTCACCGCCGTGCTGTCAATGCTCTTCCCCACATTAAAGACAAACCGGAAGAGGGACTCCTTCGTAATGACGACAACGACAAGCACGATGAGCGTGAAAGGGGCGGGCGCATGGTGCGGCGTCACGATCTCCCGGGCGCTCTGGATTGCGATGGCGATTGCAACGGCAAACAGGAAGAGGGAGACGACGGTCGCCGCCAGCGGCTCGGCCTTGCCGTGGCCGTACGGATGGTCGATGTCCGGGGGGATCCCGGAGATCTTGAGCCCCCCCCACACAATCAGCGAGCTTGCGATGTCGGTCGTGGATTCAATCGCGTCGGCAATGAGGGCGTAGGAGTTTCCCAGGACTCCCGCGATCCCCTTGATCACCGCCAGAACGGCGTTGGCAAGTATCCCCAGGATCGTGGATCGCAAGCCTTTCTCGGGGGTGAGGACCATGGGAATTCAGTACGCTTTTCTCAATTCCTGTTGAAAAGACCACGTTTGGACCGCAAACCGGCGAAAAACGGTGCCCCAATATAGAGAAGTCCCGGAATATCTGCTCGAAATTGTCCCTTGCCAGCGGGGACTAACTACTTATTCATCCTTTGAGCCGATTCATTCCGAGCAGGTTCCCCGTAAGCTGGAGAGGATTCGGAGTGTCATTCATGCACGGTCACGGGTTCTCCGTGACGCGGGCGTGGGGACGCAGGAGTAAGTGCGAAGGGTGCAACCATGAAGCATTTGTATTTTGCCGCAGTTGCGATCTTGTCGATTTTTGCAGTGCAGGCGAGCCTCGCTCAGGAATTGCCGGCCAAACCCGGCGTTTCCACCGTTCCCAAATCAGGCGCGAGCGGAAGACGTTGGACGGCGACTGAGCGTGAGTTCGATTTCGGTCTCGGCTGGCTTGCCGGTACGGAGCGGAACCGGGATTACATGGGAACCTACGACGTGACAGACAGGGTTCATTTCCGCGTGGATCATCCATGGGAGTCGTTCGAATCCGGCAACCCGACCGAACGATCGTCGACCGAAGCCGGGTACAGCGATTTTGAGTTCAGGGGAGACATGCCCGACATCGACTGGCGGGTGTACAGGACGCCGATCGACAGACTTCTGGATTTCGGGCCGTCACTCCAGCTCATCACCCCATCGGGCATACCGCTCGACCCGGGAATCGGAGCGCGCTACGTGTTCTGAGTGTCCGTGTCGTCTTCCAGGTGAACAGGACTTCCGCGGATGTCAGCTGAGGATTTTCTCGATTCTGCGTTCGGGCACGAGCCACATGATCGCCCAAGGAGATAGAGCAGACCGGCCGTCTATTGCACGCCGGGTTCAACCCACACCTTGCCGTAGACTGCCTTCTGAACCATCGCCCGCGCTTCGGCTCCGAGCTCCTTCCGGGTTACTTCAAGAAACATTGCCGTCGTCGCATCGTTCGCCGAGGAAAAGCGGGAATACAGTGCCCGTAGAAATGCGTCGAATTTCGCATCTCCGTATTTCACCCGGAGCGCGTTCAAGAGAAGGACGGGCTTGTCGTACCTGTTGATCTCACGATCGCGAGAAGTCGCCTGCGTCTCCGCAACCGGGTCGGCGGTCTTGCTCTGCGAGGCGCGCTCCCTGCATTCGACAAGAAGCCTGTCCGCGAACTCTTTTCCTACGATCTCCCGGGAGACCATGAACGCCGAATACTCGGCCAGCCCCTCGTTGATCCAGTCATCCGGTGTTGCCATGTTCGCGTACTTCCACCAGTAGTGGGCTATCTCGTGCGTGAGATACCTGAAATCCCTCGCCGTCCCGAACTCCTTCGACCGCCACGAGAGGGCGTTCCCTTCCGAAACGACGATGAACGGCATGCGCACGTAGCCCCAGGCCTGCCGCGGAGAATAGGCGACCCGGATCAATCCCGCCGCTGCCGGTTTCCCCAGGAGTGTTGTGAGCCGGTCCATGGACCTGAGGAGATTCGTCTTCATGGAATCGACGTAGGTCAATGGAAGTTTGTCGTAATAAATCTCCACCGCCACGCTTCCCAGACTCGTATCGGCGCGGCGGAGGTTCGGCGCGGCAAGGAGGGCGATGTCGTTCCCGGGAGCGTACGACTTCCACTGCGTGATGTTCCGGCCGTTCTCCTCTTTCTTTCCCGCCGGCGTGCCGTTCGTCACCGTAACGTAGTCCGACGGGAGGTCGGCGTTCAGATCGAACGTGAACACCGCGCCGCTCGCAGGCCTCGGATACCAGGTAAGATACATCGCGAGTTCTACGAGTCCCGGCCTGATCATGTTCGCTGCGCTCAGGATTGGCGGGTATGAATCCTGGTTCATCTCTCCCGCGTATTCGATCAGGAGACTGTCCCGGAATCCGGCAGGGATCAACACTTCCGTGGTACCCGGCATGAAACCCGAGGGCTTCCTCGTGAACGGTACCGCGCGCCCGGCCGATTCGAAGCGGCTGATCTCCATCGCCGCATTCAGCATCACCGCCGTGTCCTGCAGGCCGCGAACCTCCGTTTTTCCCTCAACGCGCCCGGCCGCAGGGTCTATCCTGACGGAAAGCGTGTAGGCGGGCGCCGGGCTTTTCCCCTGAGCGTCCGCCGTGTTGATCGCCGCAAACGCCGCTGCTACAAGGAGCACTCCAGTCAATGTCGGTTTCATTTGAAGTCTTGTCCCGTCGTTAATTCTTCATAAGTACAGCGAATATGAACTGCATCCCCCGCGTGCAGCCTTCCGGCTTCGAGCGTGCGTGATTGTGCGTTCCTCCGAATGTGACATTGCGGGACAGGCAGGAGAAAGGAAAGCCCCGGATCCGATCGACTCAGGGGCGCGCGTGAATGAACTCCGGGATAGGCCGGGTCCAAGATACGATTCAATTGCCGAAAGTGCAACGATCTCCGCACGGGCCGCGGCCGGTCCATTGCACGCGAGAAGCGGATTCGGTAGATTGAAGAACACTCCGGTCCGGAGACCATTCGAAGATCATCACTGTCCGGAGGTCAGGTCCCGCACGCACCGGCGTATCCTCCGACACTACGTGAATCGCATGCCCATCACAAGACAGTCGATCCGCGCATCAGCGATTCTCCTCTTCGCGGCAGTCTCCCCTGCCCTGAGCCAGTCCCCCGTTCCCCCGGGAGCGGCAGTGGAGAGAATCGCAACGAACTTTCAATTTGTGGAGGGACCGGTCTGGAAAGACGGCACCGGACTTCTCTTCTCTGATATTAACGCGAGCAAGATATATTCCTGGAACGCGTCAACAGGCACAGGGACCTACCTGAGCCAATCCAGCAATTCCAACGGGCTGGCTTTTGATGCCGGGGGGAGGCTGATCCTCACGCAGATGGGGCTCCGCAGGGTGGCAAGACAGGAGACGAACGGGGACATAACCCCGCTGGCCTCAGGATTCGACGGGAAGAAACTAAACAGTCCCAACGACGTCGTTGTAAAATCCGACGGCTCGATCTGGTTTACCGACCCCCCCTTCAATATTCCAACAGGCCAGACACAAGAGCTGAGTTTCTCCGGGATATTCAGAATAAGCACGTCCGGGGCGCTCCAGCTCATGGACAGCTCGCTCAGCCTGCCGAACGGCATCTGCTTTTCGCCGGATGAAACGCGGCTCTACGTCAACAACTCGGCCGCGCGGGTGATATACGTATGGGACGTCCTCCATGACACGACGATTGCAAACAGGAGGATTTTCGCCTCCATGACCCCGGCGGGCTACGCTGACGGGATGAAAGTGGATTCTTCGGGGAATCTCTTCAGCGCGGGACCGCTGGGGATCTGGGTGTTCTCGCCGGAGGGGACCGTGCTTGACACGATACTCGTCCCGGGGCAGACATCAAACTGCAACTGGGGGGATTCCGACCGGCGCACGCTCTATATCACGTCCGGCAACAGCGTATACAGAATCCGGCTGGGAGCGACGACCGGCGTCCGGGAGAAGGGGGAAAACGTCCCCGCCGGATTTGGCCTGTATCAGAATTTTCCGAACCCGTTCAACCCTTCGACAACGATCAGGTATGCCGTTGCCCGCCGCACGAAAATGACCCTCGTCGTGTTCAACGCGCTCGGCCAGGCGGTGGCCACACCGGTAAACGGGTACGAGGAGGCGGGATCCCACGACGTCCGATTCGACGGGAGCGGGCTTCCCAGCGGAGTCTACTTCTGTGCTATGAACACGGGGGATTACAGTGCGACAAGGCGGCTTCTCTTGCTGAAATAGGGGCTGCAGTGAACGCGTGAATGCATGGTACAGCACATTCACGCGTTCACATGATCCATACGTACAATTCTCACATCACTTGCAGTTGACAGTCGCTATCGCCGGATTGGAAGACGCCTTGTTCGGCGAGATCACCTGGAGCCGTTCCCATACTCTCATCTTCTGCTTTGCGGCCCCGACGTCCCACGTATCATCAAATCCCTGTCCCGCGCTCCGGATCGTCGCATGCTGCACACCACCCTGCGCGCCGTCGCTCCTGATCCACGTGTATTCCACGTCAACCGGGGGATTGGCAACAAAAATGGTCCCCGTGAACCTCAGGTGCGCGGGCGCGCGGCCGTTCCATGACTTCGGATTCACGACAGTCACAACCTTTGTCACATGTCCCATCTTCGGTTTTATCTGACGCTTCTCCTGCGCAATTGCATCCCCTCCCATGAGCGCCATCGCCATCAGGACGACAAGCAAACAGCGTAGTGATTTCATCGTTCGACCTCGTGTGATGTGTCAGGATATGCCGGCCGTCGGGCGTCCGAACCGGACACCGGCGCCGGAGTGGGTAAAGCAGATGAACAATGCACAACAGATTACCAGAGAAAGATCATCAACAGAGAGCAATTCACCTATCAGATGTACTTCTTTACGCGCGGCCACAGGATGAACTGAAAAAACCGTTTTCCTAATGACAAAGCCTCCATCGCCGGATGACGAGGAGGCTTCTATCAAAGACCGGGGACCAGGCACGCAACAATATGATAGTAGCGATTTCCGGGCATATCATCAAGATGCGGCACAACGGCGGCCCCTGTGTACGTTGCAGGAAGCGGTGAGATACTCCCGGACGTTCCCGGCGAATATCCGCAGCCTGATCCCACGCCCTCTGCCCCGCGCCGGGATATCCACACGGAACTTCGGAGGCTTCCGGCCCGTTGACAATATGCGGCCGGGAGGCTATATTTTTCCGTTCCGTTGTTTTTTTGTATCCTCACGATGCCGGAGTGATTCCATGACATTCCAGACCGGCGGTTTCAACCCACTACCTCCCCCGATTGCTCCGTCACTATGCCCGATCGTCCCCTTCTTTCTTTGGCACCAAACGCCGTCCGAGCATGCGGTACCACCCCCTGTCGAACCAACTCACAGGTGCGCACACTGAAACTCGGAGGAATTCACATCCATACAGGAATCAGGAGGAACGAGATGCGGAAATTTCATGTCCGGATTGGAATTCAGCTGCTGGCGCTTGCGCTGTTGATTCTCCCGGGGTTGTCTCCAGGGCTTCGCGCACAGTCGGATGATCCCGATCTGCCAAAATTCATCACCGGGCGGACAAACAAGCAGGATTTCATGAGAATGCGCGATGAGTATGTCGCCAGGCTCCGCGGACTCCCCCATGATCTTCCGTACGACCCCCGGGTAAGAGCGATAACCGAGATGCAACGGAGCGCGGCCCGTTCGCTCGCCAAGGTGACGAGCACGGCGTGGACGCCGCTCGGGCCGGCCCCGATACCGAACGGACAGACGCAAACATCCGTGCTGTCGGTGAGCGGGAGAGTGACCGCCGTTGCGATCCATCCCACCAATCCAAATATCGTTTACGTCGGAACAGCCCAGGGGGGAGTGTACCGGACAGTAGACGGGGGAGCCCACTGGACGCCGATATTCGACGGGGCGCAATCTCTCGCGATCGGCGCACTGGCTCTCGCCCCGTCGAACCCGACAATCCTGTACATCGGGACGGGGGAGGCGAACTTTTCGTGCGACAGCTACGCTGGAGTGGGACTCTACCGCATCGATAACGCAGACACCTCGCCCAACCTCGTCGGACCCATAAACCCCCCGTACAGCGGCGTCCCGGGAACGACCCCGTTCGGCGGACGAACGATCAGCAAGATCCTCGTCCACCCGGTGGACCCTGCTACGATATTCGTCGCCACAGGCTCCGGCGCCATCGGTCTGGGCTGCGACGCCGCGGGGGGCGGAACGTTTCCGCCGCTGGGACCGAGAGGGATCTGGCGCTCGACAAACGGAACGTCGGCCGCATCATCGGTGACGTTCTCGAAGCTCACGGTCACGACCGCGGGAAGCGAGACGGACAATACGGGGAACAGGAACGTCACCGACATGGTGTTCGGACCGGGAAATCCCGACACGATCGTCTGTGCCGTATTCGGGCTGAGCACGGGCGTCGACGGGGGAATCTACCGCACCACCAATGCACTCGCCGCGACTCCGACATTCACGCAGACCCAGGTCCTCGGGACAACGACGACCGGAGTACGTGTCGCGTTCGGAATCTACACGCGGGGCGCGGCAACAGTCGTCTATGCCGCGACCGGCGAGGCATCATCAGGCACCGGGTGCTCCGATGCGACACAGGAGGGCGCACTGAGAGTCTCGACTGACGCAGGGGTCACATGGTCGGGCAAGCTCGCCGGAGGCGGCGGGTTCTGCGGCGGGCAGTGCTTTTACAATACCGCCATCGCGGTCGTTCCCGGAACATCGACTGCAAACGACACGATTCACATCGGCGGACAGACAAGCTCCTCGACCTGCTCGAGGTTGCACGCGATTTCCGTCAACGGCGGAAACTCATTTACGAATTTCGATTCCGGACTTCATGCAGACACGCACGCGATAATGCTGGCTCCCTCAAACTCTCAGATCGTCTACCACGGCAATGACGGCGGCATATTCAAATCGACCGACGGCGGACATTCCTGGACAAGCCAGAACGTTGCCGGGTTCAACGCCACGCAGTTCCAGAGCATCGCGCTTCACCCGACAGATCCCAACTTCTCGATTGGCGGGACGCAGGACAACGGGACGAACATGTACACGCCCCTGGGAACATGGAACCGCATCGATTTCGGCGACGGCGGGTACACGGCGATCGACCAGAACGCGGGGACTGACCTTGTCAACGTCACGATGTACCATACCTATTTCAACGCGACGGGGAGTCTGGTCGGATTCGCACGGGTCACGAGCGTTTCTTCGGCCTCAGACGGGCTCTGGACAGTGCTCGGATGCGGCGGAGCCTCAAACGGGATCGGTTGCACCGACGCGGTCCTCTTTTACGCGCCCATGGCGCTCGGACCGGGAAACCCGAATACGTTGTATTTCGGGACGGACCGTCTGTACCGATCAACGAACAAAGGGACAAACACAACCGTTGTCAGCCAGGCGCCCCTTGCCACGAACATCCCCATCTCGTCAATTGCCGTGTCGCCGCAGGACGACAACTTCAGGGTAGTCGGACTGGAGAACGGGGCTCTCTTCTACACGACATCCGGATCCTCAACGATGACGGCACTGGACCCCACGGGGAGCGGGGGCGTGATTCCGGACAAATACATCGGCCGCGTCGCGTTTGATCCGGAGAACAAGAACACGGCATACGTCGCACTCGGCGGGTACATGGGAGGGACGTCGACTTCCCAATCACACGTCTGGAAAGTCACGAACCTCGGCACAACGCCTTTGATCGCATCGATCAACAGCGGCCTCCCCGATGTCCCCGTGAACGCATTCGTCGTTGATCCTGCGAATTCAAGCAATCTCTATGCAGGAACCGATATCGGGGTGTATAACTCGACGGACGGAGGAGCGACCTGGAATGTTTTCGGATCGGGTCTTCCCATCGTGGCGGTCTTTGACATGGCATTTCAGCAGAGCACGCGAGTTCTGCGGATCGCGACGCACGGACGAGGTTTGTGGGAGAACTCCGGGCCCCCGCTGCCGATACAGCTTGCCTCGCTCACGGGGACGGATGTCAGCGGACGGGGCGTGCTGATTCAGTGGTCGACACTCAGCGAGACAAACGCATACGGCTTCGAGATCCAGAAGTCAGCAGTGCAGGCCGGAGGATATCAGTCGATCCAGGGAAGCTTCGTGGGCGCTCACGGCACAACGACGGTGTCGCAGCGTTACAGTTACACCGACGCGGCACCGGGATCCGGAACTGTCTATTACCGGCTCAAGCAGCTCAATCTCGACGGGACATTCCTGTATTCCGACGGCATTGCCGTCGACGTCGCCTCCGGCCTCGCCGGGGAGGGATTCCCCACCGAGTTTTCGCTGAGTCAGAGCTATCCCAATCCATTCAATCCTTCTACGACGATAAAGTACGGTCTCCCCCAGAAGGCATTCGTCACGCTGGAGGTTTTCACGACGCTTGGCCAGCGAGTGGCGACGCTTGTCAGTGAGCAGGAAGATGCGGGGTACCATGAAGCGCCGTTCAACGCCTCGGGACTGGCCAGCGGGGCATATTTCTATACAATCACCGCGGGAGACTATCACGCGTCGAAGAAGCTCGTTCTGTTGAAATAGGACTCAATGACTTCCGGCATCCAATGAAGGGAGAGAGAAGAACGATGAGACGTCCGAGACTGCCGGGCAGTATGATGGGGTGCAATGCGATGGCACTCGCATCGAGGGAACTCAAATGAAACAACAATCTCACCGGCGGCTGATTGCCGCGATCGGACTCTGCATCTTCTGTACCGCACCGGCATCATCCCGGCCCGGAAGTCCACAGCCCCGAACGTTCCCGGACAGCATTGTGTGCGCCGTAAAACCTTATTACAAATACCGTGCGGACGGAAAGCCCGGAAGGGTTGTCCTGTTGAGGTTTATGCACTCACAGCTACGCGGCGCGGCCAGTATTGAAATCCTCACCGACAGAGGTTCCGAAACAATACATTTCACAGCGGCCGCCTCCGGATTGGATTCCGCGTCGATTCTCCTCCCGCCGGACGCAGGCGTCAAAGAAGCGTCAACTGTAAGACTGACGCTGCGACAGGAAAGGGACTCACTCGCGCAGACGATACAGGTCCCTCCCATGCGCCACTGGACAGTGTACGTCTATCCCCACTCCCACGTGGACATCGGCTACTCCAACACGCAGGCGAACGTCGAATTCATACACAAACGGAATATCGATCAGGGGATCAAACTGGCGGAAGCCACGCGGAATTACCCGGAAGGGTCCCGGTACCTCTGGAACACAGAGGTGATGTGGCCGTTCGAGCGGTACTACGCTTCTGCAGCACCCGATCAGAAAAAGCGGCTCATCGAAGCGGTCCAAAGGGGCGAGCTGTGCCTCGACGCGGCATACGTGAACGAACTCACGACCGCCATGAGCGACGAGGAGATGATTCAAAGCCTGAGAGCGGGAAGAGAAGCAGCCAGGCTTACCGGTAAACCGATCGATACGTACGTGCAGGTGGACGTGCCGGGAATGGCGTGGGGACTCGTGCAGGTGATGGCACACGAAGGAATCCGCTATGTCATGATGATGCCGAACGGCGGGCGCGGAAACGACAGCATGGTTTCCCGGTTTCGCTACAGGCCGTTCTGGTGGACGGGACAGGACGGCAAATCAAAGGTCCTCTTCCTGAATGCCGGCACGTATGGCGCGGGGATGGAGAAAGGTGGAAAAACCGGCCGCCCGTGGTTTGGCCAGAGGGACCGTTCAAAGATCCCTGAAGTCATCAGGACCGGCAACCCGCGGGCTGATTTCCTGGACCACCATCTGTTCCGCGAGCTGCCTGAGCTGGAGAACTCACACTATCCTTATGATATTTTCGTTGTCACATGGGCGATGTGGGACAACGCGCTTCTGGATGCAGATCTGCCGGAGGCGGTGAGATCATGGAACGACGAGTACGCCTACCCGCATCTCGTGATCTCCAGCGCGCACACAATCATGGAGACGTTCGAAAAGCGGTACGGCGACATGCTCCCCCTGGTGAAAGGGGACTTCAGCGATTACTGGACGGACAGCTTCGGCACGTTCGCCAGGCAAACCCGCGTGTGCCTGAACTCACGGGAGCGGCTCGTGCAGGCGGAAACCGCATGGTCCATGCTTCACCCGGGAGAGCCGGCGCCGCGGGCAGATTTCGACGAGGCCTGGCGCAATATCGTGATGTGCACGGAGCACACATTCGCCGCCGAAAACCCCGGCGAGCCCTACTTCCAGAACGCCATATGGAAGGCCAAGCAGCGTTATTTCCAGGAGGCCGATGACCGGAGTCAGGCGCTACTTGACGACGCGCTCGCCCCCGCAACAGACAAGTCCAACGGCGCGCTGGGACCCGCCGAGGGCCCGTCACGCGGGGGAGTGGCGGTGCTCAACACGAATCACTGGCCACAGGGTGGAGTCGTAACGCTGATGCCACAGGAAAGCCAGACAGGCGATCGCGTTGTCGATGACGAGGGGAACGAGATGCTCTCCCAGAGGCTCTCGACAGGAGAATTGATCTTTATGTCTCCGATTGTGCCCGCATTTGGCTCGCGGCATTTCAGGGTTGTGCCCGGCACGCGTACGATCGGCGGGCACTGCGCGTGTACCGATACACTGCTGGATAACGGGGTCGTTCAGATTTCGCTGGACCGGAGGACGGGCAATATCGTCCGGCTTGTGAATGACGCATCCTGGAGGGATTTTGCCGACACAAGCGTCAACGGCGGACTCAATGCATTCCGATGGCAGCCAGCCAGGGGCACGGGTGAAGCCAGACCCGACACAGTCACATCAATCGTGCTGAAGGAATCCGGGCCGATCGCGGGAGAGATACAGGTGACATCCAAAGCCCCGGGATGCCGCTCGGTTACCCGATCGGTCAGATTGATGTGCGGCCAGCCGCAGGTCGAGATCACCGATGTCGTCGACAAGCTCCCCCTGCCGGCAAAGGACGGCGTTCACTTCGGATTTGGATTCGCCATTCCGGATGGGAAGACACATGTCGATATCCCGTGGGGGATAATTCAACCCGATGTCGATCAATGGGACGCCGCAAACCGCGCGTGGATAACGGCACAGCATTTTGTGGACATCTCCAACGATACGATGGGGGTGACATGGTGTTCACTCGACGCTCCCCTTTTCGAGTACGGGAGCATCAGCGCGAACAATACGGCGGGCTGGGACGGGAAAGGGGACGTGTGGCCCGCCACACTCACACCAAGCTCCACGATCTATTCCTGGGTGATGAACAACCACTGGTTCACAAATACGCCCCTTACGCAGGATGGACCGGTCGAATTCCGTTACAGGATCCTGCTGCACGGAAGGTATGATTCCGGAGCGGCAGGCAGATTCGGCATGGAGCAATCTCAGCCGCTCATTGCGTTTGCGGCCGACCGGAATCCCATCCCGGAGCCGCTTATTGCCCTCGCGAGCGGCCACGTCGCAGTCACAATGCTCAAGTCGACGGAAGACGGAAAGGCGCTCATTGTTCACCTGCGCTCCCTTTCAGAGAAGAGCGAAACCGCGACTCTGTTGTGGCCTGCCAGGCAGCCGATGTCCGTCACCATATGTGACATGGGCGAAGAGCGCGGGAAGACCGAAGTAGGAAGCCGGGTGACAGTGCCGGCGATGGGATTCGTGTGGCTGAGAGCGGAATGGTAGACATCCCGCGGAGCGGGAGATCGAACCACAGGGTATTCCGAAGCCGGCAGGAAGCCCTCGATTACTAACAATGAACTGATTAGATGCACAACATGAAATTCTTCATCTCCGGCTGAGCCGGACGCCGAAGACGACGACCCCCACGAGTATCCCCACGAGAAGCAGGATCAGGGCCACGGTCCCGAATACGTTTGCGCTCGAGTAAATGTGGATCCGGATTTTCTTATCCTCCGAGTCGACTTTCCTGCTGCTCGCAAACGCTTCAGTTTTTATCGTCGTCTCGTAATCCCCCACGCTCACGTCACCGGGCGGAATTATCGTGACTGAGACGGTCTCCTCCTTGCCGGGAAGAAGCGACGGGACGAGGTCAGGGAGAATCGTTGAGGTCCAGTTGAGGGGCGATTCCGCCTGGACCTTGATGTTGTCGAGCCGCCTTGTGCCGTCGTTATAGACCGTCAGATTCATCTGCACACGCTCGCCGGGCTTCAGCTCCTGGTAGAAATTCGCCGCCCTCACCTCTATTCTCCCCACGCCGCGCGGAACGAGCTCGAGCCGGATGTAGCTTATGTTCAACCGGTCCAGCTCGGCCACGGTGTACTTCTTCTCCTTGTCGGCCACGTTCTCCGCCTGGGCGCGCGGAATCGCCGCAGCGTAAAATGCGATGGGCGCGTCGATCATGAACGACGCGCTGTCGTACCTGTCGGGGAGGTAGATCGCAAGCGCGATCTTCCGTGAATTGACGTCCTGGGAGAACTTGACCTGGGAAAGCCGGGCGTTTGTCGGGTCCTCCAGAAAGTCGCAGGCAATCTGCCGGGGGAGGTTAAACACGTCCAGCTTGTAGACGTTGTCGGAGCTCGAAAAGAGCTCGAGCGTGAGGTTGTAGTTCGCCCTTGCGCCGAGGTCGGCTTCCTGGGAGAACTGGTCGGAACTTATCAGCACCCGGTTCGCGGATTCGTCCTTCTGGAGGAATATCTTCTTTTCGTCGGTCTTATCGCCGTACACGCATTTCACCGTCACGTTGTCCAGGTCCTGGAGGAGAAAGAAATCCAGCGCAACGGGCCTGTTAAACGGCATCGTTTCGATCTTCGCCTCATACGGCTTGCTGACGATCGCTTTCGTGTCGTTCAGGAGCGATACGTATACGTTCGCTATCCGGTCCGTCTTTATCCCCTCGAAATCCTCGAGCTCGATCTTCTTCCCCTCGATGAGTCCCCCCGTTGTGTTCCGCAGGGTAAGCCGGACCCGCTTCTTCCCGTCTTTTCCCTGGTATTTTACGCCGTTGTCGATAGTGATGTGCGGCTGCTCGAACGCCAGGGAGAGTATGGCCTGCTGGTACGTGATCTGCGCCGCCTTGAATGACGCTTCCGACTGGCTGTAATCCCGTTCCGAGATCAACCCCTTGTCATGCAGGAGCTTCTGCCGCTGGAAGTCCTGTTTCTGCATCCTGTAGTCGCTCTGCGTTTTCTCCAGGTACAGGGATTTGAACCTCTCATCGTTCGGGTTATAGAGCATCTGAGCGGCCGCGAAGTGGGCAACCACAAGAGCAAGCGCAAGGCCAACAAGTCTTCCCATCACACCTCCCCGTTAACGGACGTCATAGCGTTGAAAACTCACGAATGCCGCCGCGAAGAATATAAGATTGAACATGATCAGCACGCCCCACTGAAGCAGGTCGGGGGCCGCCCTTTCCATCAGCCCCGCGGGCCGGTACTGGAACCGGGGACGCGCCCGGAGGTCCAGGTAGTCGTTGTAATCGAACGTCGGGTCCTTCTCCACCGCCTTCCGGTATTGCACGTCCGCATAGCCGGAGAGCGCATTACTGTATTCGCCCGACACCCGCTCCCAGTGATCATCCGCCGCGAGCCCCGTCTCTGTCAGGTCAGTCGCGACAAACACGAAGTTCGAGAGCGGGGAGGCGGACGTCAGGATGGCCGCGAGCTTCTCCTGAACGCGCGAGCGCTGCAGGAAGACCTCTTCGATCTTCCCGTACTTCTCCCCCTGCTCTTTGTTCGTGATGTTAATGATCTGGTCATACTCTTTCGCGTACTGCCTGTATCGTTCACCGATCCGGGGGTCCGATTTCAGCCGTTCCTGGATCTCGTTCGGGGAAAGATCGACGATCCCCTTGAGGTCGGCAAAGCTCCCTTCCAGCATGGCGTTCCTGCGCTGCATAACGATGGCGTCACGTTCCCTGTCCGTGATCATGTATCTGTCCTGAGCCAGCCTTGTCGCAGAGGGAATCGGGTAGAACTGGGCCGCCAGGAAGGGGGCGGCGTTCGGAATCACGAGGACGAGAATCACCCAGGCGAACAGGGACTTCAGTATCGCCTCACCGGAGGTCTGTGAACGGGTGGAGAAGAATATCCCGATGGAGTGGAACACGGAGACGTAGAGCCAGGAGGCGGCGAGAAGGAGCGCGAACACGGAGAAATCCGCCGTCTGGAGCTGGAGCGAGGAATTGAGCGCAAGGAACAGCATGCCGGCAAGGACGCTCACCGTGAAAGGGATGAGAAGGCTGACGAGACCCCCCGCGAATTTGCCGGCCAGGAGCGCATTCCGGGAAATCCCCGATGCGAGTATCTGCCTCAGGAGCCCCGCCTCGCGTTCGCCGCTTACCGCATTGTACGAAAAGAGAATGGCGACAAGGCTCATGATGATCGTAACAATTGCGGCAAAGTCCAACCGGGAGAGAAGCACGGGGACGGGGTTGCTTACGAAATTGTCCTGATGGGCCTCCCTGTCGACACCCAGAACGAGGGCCTGGAGCTGAGACGGGCCCCGTGTCAGCGCGGACATCCACCCCAGCCGGTTGAGGTGCCCGTACCTATCGATGAACTCGTCCTGCTGGCGCACCCTGTCCTGGTAATCCCGCACCTGCTCTTCATGGCTCCGCGTGAGGACGGCGATCGAGGAGATCATGAGCACGAGGGAGACGCCGCAGGCCGCAATGAACCGGATGTTCAGGAAATTCTCGCGGAGCTCTTTGCGTATCAGATGCGAAAGCATGTGGTTTCCTCCTTCATTCCGGTTGCCGGCCTACCGGGGGCAGCGTCCGTTACCGGGGATCGTAGCGCAGGAATGATCCCACGGCCAGCGCAACGAGCACCGCCGGCATGATAAGCAACAGAAGAGCATCCGGGAGCGCGACGCCGGCGATCTGCTCTCCCGGAGTGGCCGCGCGGTATTCGAACTGCTCCACCTCCCCTTTTTCAAGCCCGGCGAACCTGTTGGTATTCCTTTCCACGAACATCCAGATCGCATCCTTGATCCCGAGATCCCTGCTGAGCCCGGTGTTGGAGAGCTCCGTTGAGAGAAATTCAAGCGCTCCGGCGGGAGAGCAGCGGGCGATCGACCTCGTGAGCGAAATGAGCCGGTTCAGCTCCGGCCTGTACGTCTGGAACATCCCGGTGTTGGCCTCCCGGATCTGCTTCATGATCCGGCTGTAGTCCCTCTGCTTCGCGTTCTTCATCGACTGCTGCGTTTCGAATATCGATTGAATGACGGCCAGGCGCGTCTTCATCTCGACCCGGTCGGCGGGAGGGACGTCCCCGATCGCCTGCGCCACCGTTGCCCCCATGTTCGGGACGACAAACACAAGGAGGACCCAGGAGGCGAGCGCGACCATCATCGAGGTCGCGCTTCTGTGAACGACCGAAGAAATCAACGTCCCGAGCGCTATAAACGAGGCAACGTAGAGAGCGGACCCGGCGAGGATCATTGCGAGCCTGATCCAGTATTCCGTTCCGGCATGCACATCCGGAAGGAGCGACACAACGATCGCAGAGAGGATGAAGAGAACCGCAAAAGGGACGATCACAAGCAGATATCTCCCGGCCAGCTTGCCGAGGACGACGGACGCCCTCCTTGTTCTGCCGGCAAGCATGAGCTTCAACGTCCCCTGCTCCTTTTCGCCGCAAATCGCATCAAATGAAAAGAGGAGTGCGGCGAGCGCGAGTATGACCCGCGTGACAAAGAGCATGTCCGGCAGGCTGAAGAGCGACGAGACCCGGTTGATCGACTGCTGACTGGGCTGCACATCGATCCCGCGGAACGAGAGCTGGTAGAGCCGTCCCGCGTTGGCATCAAGCCCCCTGGCAAATATGGAGAGCGGTTCCGGCGGGAGTATGACTTTCTCCCTTTCTTTCGGCCCCGGGCGGAGTATGTTGTAATTCTCCACGCGGAGATGGTAATCCCCGTACGAGACGATGATGCTTATGAGCATCATCGAGAAGATCAGCCCCGTGAGTATAGAGAACCTGTACGTTGTCAGATTCTCGAGTAATTCTTTCCTTGCGATGTCTCTCATCGACGTGAACTCCTGATGAGGATCGATGGGCACGCTCAGGTCCCCGGCGCAGGCGCTACGTCCTGCCGGGCGAACCGCCAGAAGGCGACTGCGAACGCGATGATCGTGTACATGAGCAGCAGGAAGAGATCCCAGAATGCAGCGGCAAACCCTTCCTTCGCCGACGGGAGCGTATCATGAAACTCCTTTGCCGGTCCCAGGTCGACTGTCAACGCCGAGAAGTGGTCGCCGCCGCACCAATACGGGACGTACCTGTGCTGGCTTTTCGGGTCGCGTTTGTCCGCTTCGATGACAGCCTGGAACATCCCCTGTCTGTATCGAACCGCATTGTCCACAAAACGTGTAAGCCGGAACGTTCCTCCTCCCACAATCCGCTCCGCGGCAAAGGAGAATGCCGAAGCGGGAGATACCCTCGTGAGGTTGCGACCGAGGTCAACCTGGGCCACAAGCGACCGGAAATACGACAGGAGCAATTGTTCCCTCGCCGACTCCCTCTCCAGCATAGTGGATGCGACCTTCTCGCCGCTCATAGCGGGGGTCAGCGTGTACCTGTCGGGAATTTCCTTCGCGGCCATGCGTACCTGAAGCGGTGTCTGCGCTTTTCCATTGAGTCCGGCAAGAATGCCTCCCAGGTTAGGGATAACGAAGACAAGCGTCATCCATGCAAAGAGGAACGCAACCGCGGAAAGCACGGGACCCCGTGTAAAGACTGAACAGAGAAGGCCCGCGAATACGAACGCGGAGAGGAAAATCATGCTCAACAGGACGAACAACCCCAGTTTTATCCAATCGTCCCCGCCGAGCTGCGCGGTCCCCAGCACCTCCAGCAGAATCACGCCTGCAAGCACGGAGGCGATGAACACGGTGCCAAGCGCAAGAAGGGCGGCCAGGTATTTTCCCAGAAGAATAGTGGCTCTGGACACAGGGTTGGCAAGCACGAGCGTGAGCGTGCCGTCGCGGCGTTCGCCTGATATACTCTTGTATGTCAGTAGACCGGCCCCAAAACTCAGGAGAACGGTGACCACGTACGTCCAGTCAGTCCCGGAGGAGGAATCCATGATGTCCCCCGGTTCAGTGCTTCTCCACAGCGTGTTCAACCCGTGGAGCGCCATCACGGATTGGTCAGGAAGCTCACGTTCCCCCGCTGCAAACAGGAACCCGAGCGGGGAAGGAACTTCGCGAACCGTGGCGCCACTATTGCATGCGATCGAGTACAGGTTGACAGTCCCCTGTTCATCTACGAAGGCCTCCACCCGTTTCGGATATTCCCTTTGTTGCCGGGCGTAGCGTGCTGAGAAGACAAGAACTGACGTCAGCATCAGAATAAGCGTCAGCACAAAGATCGCGGAAAAGCGCAAACTGAAAAGGTGATCGAGAAGTTCTCTTTTGACGACTGTCCACAACATGACTCGCTCCGTTTGGGGATTGTCCGGCTCAGTATCGTTGTGCCGCAGTTCTAGTTCAAGGGATAGTGACGCACCCGGATCATCGAGAGCCCGATGAAGACAACGCTGGCCGCGAAGAGCAGGATCCCATCCGGGAGCGCATGGAGCGCCCGCTCGGTCACGCCGCGCATATTCACCGAAGGTGGGGGCATGGACGTCAGGTCGAGAGACGACACCCTGTCCCAGCTCATGATCTTCTCGACGGCCCGTTGACCCTCTTTCTCGATAAGACTCTGCCAGTACTGTTGATTCTTCTCCGTGGGCTCCATGTCAGGGTATTCAAATATCCGGGTGAACCACAGGCTCGTTTCTGACTTCGGTCGGAGGTACGCCATCATCGCGTCACGGTAGAGTCTTGACTTTTGAACAAGATCGTCAAAGGTATTGAGGTCCGTTCCCGCCAGGGCCTGCACCACATTGCCGTAGTCGACGCAGAGGGATGGCCGGATCAGGTCCTCCCTGGTCCGGCTCCAGCTCAGGAGTCCCTGCGCATACGATTCGACGACGCGATACCGGTCTTCAGCGTACTGCAACTTCATCGGGACAACCTTCTGGTTGTATGCGAGCCTGTTATTGGCTTCTTGCTGAGTCAAACCCAAAATGGATTCCGCTCCGAACCAGTCCGTCCATGCGTTGTTCCAGCCGCCTTTTTGCCGGTAATTCAGACGCTCCAGCTCGTTGCTGAGGTGGGCACTCGCCTGTTTCGCTTCGCTCAACATGATCTCACGGAGCCCCTTCGGACGGAAATACTCCGCTACGTATCCGCCTCCTGCCGGGATGACAACGGATACTGTCACCCAGGCCAGGAGCAGGTACATAAGACAGGATGAGGACTCCGTCGCATACAGGGAGAGGAAAAGAGCCATCGCAAGAAAGCTGGAGAGAAAAAGAAGGGAAGCACAATACACGAGTCCCACACCCGCCCACACTTGCGCGTCAAACGAGAGGGAGGGGTGAAGGGCCCAGAGGATCATCACCTCGAGGAACCCGACAGTCAGCGGTATCGCCAGCGTCACGAGTGCGCCAACATACTTTCCGGCCAGGAGGTGAACCCTGCCCGCGGATGAAGTCAGGAGCAGCTTCAACGTCCCCTGCTCCCGTTCCCCGCTGAAACTATCGAACACCAGCAGCACGGCGAACAGGCTCAGGATTGTGCTGATGACGAATCCAAGATCAATGGAGCTGAACATCCTCAGGAGCGGATTGTCCGCATGACTGCTCGTCCCGTTGAGTCCTATGGAAGCGCTCGCCCCTCCTTCATCGATGAGCGATGGGACATGGAAAGGGGAGACATGCAGGGTAGTCGGCAGGTTCTGCGAGCCCCTGCTGAAGACCGAGAGCGGCGAAGGAGGGATGTCAACATCGACTGCAACCATCGAATACACTTTCGTCTCCGCAAGCGCTGCACGGTGTTCCGCCACATCTGCAATGTACTTCTGCATCCTTGTCGCATAATCCTCGACGAGGACATAGCCCACGATCCCCATCATGAGTGCGCTGACAACAAGCCCGACGAGGAACCTCATACTCTGGAGGTTAACAAGCAGTTCCTTCCGAACGATATGACCGATCATTGCTGCACCGTCATTCTGTATGCGGGGTTCCGGGACCCCGTAATAAGAACGGACTGGGCCCCGGGGTCGTCAGCTTACTTCCATGTACTTCAGATAGAGCTTCTCCAGGTCCTCGTACTTCAGATCATCCTTCGTCTTCTCCATGATCAGGACTCCCTCCTTCATGATCCCGACGACGTCCGCGATTTCCTTCGCACGAAACACGTCGTGGGTGGACATGAGTATGGCTTTCCCCTCGCCGCGCAGCTTGAGAAGCAGCTCCACGAACTCCGCTCCGGCCTTCGGATCGAGCCCGGATGTCGGTTCGTCAAGAAGGAGCGCCGGGGCCTGCTTGAGGATTGCGATGGCGATCCCGAGTTTTTGTCTCATCCCCTTGGAAAACGTCTTCACTCTCTGTTCGAAAGCACGTTCCGGAAGGCCGACCTGGCGCATCACCATGTAATACTCATCCTTGCTCAGGTTCTTCCTTCCCGAAAGCTTCGTGAAGAAGTCCAGGTTCTGGCGCGCAGTGAAGTTGCCGTACAGCATGACATTCTCCGACACATACGCCGCGAACTGCTTCGCGAGAAGGGGCTCCTTCGTGCAGTCTTTTCCGTTCAGCAGGGCCGTCCCGCTCGTCGGCTCTATGAAATTGAAAAACAGATTGATTGTCGTCGTTTTGCCGGCCCCGTTCGCCCCCAGGAGGCAGTATATCTGGCCGGGCAGGATCGAAATGTTGAGGTGGTCGAGAGCGAGGAGCCCGTCCTCGTAGCGCTTCGTGAGATCGATGGCTTGTATCATGGCGTTGGGTGCTCCTGGGTGTTTGTGTGTTGCCGCGGGTCAATGGGCATGGGCGTGCAAGCGCCGTGCCTTTGGGGATAATTGCGGAAATTATAGAAATGAAAGGGGTGAGGGAGGAAAGTCGGGTAACCCGTTACACGGGGGTGGGTAGAGCCTTACACACAACAGCCCCCGGGCACCCGCGTCGATGGTCCCAGGAGGGGCCGGAACTGGTTGAGGACGCACATCTCACGTTCTTCGACATCTGCATCAAACTGAAGTTCCGGTTCCCAGTATCCCCAGCTGCAACTCGACATCGTCCACGAACCGTGCGAAACTCCGGTACTTAAGTGAATAGCCTTCGAGTTCGGTCAGAAGCAGGTCCAAGAAGCCAGTTCCCTGCGAACCGTATTCTGCCAATCGCTGCAGATTCTGGTCGGTCGGGTTGCTCTGGGCGCGATCAGACCATGATTTGGTGTCTTCGTCGTGCCCTATTTTGAACAATTTGAGCCGTTCCAATTCGGCACAGTATGACCAATACGTCGTATGAATCGAGCGTTTTAGGCCGTCGAGCAAGTCTGTTGCTGGCTGGATATTGGGAGGGTTTTCCATGCGCACATTCTCCACTTCCTGGAAAGCGATTTGTCCTCATTCAGGCGCGTGATGCAATTTCCCGAGGATGGGGCAACAGGAGAAATGCAAAGCTCTACGTAGGACAGAAAGCGGAAGGACAGTGTCAGACGGGGGGCTGTGTTCAAGCTAACGAACAAATGACCCAATAGCAAGAAACAATCGAAAGAGTTTTTCCTGATCAGGCAGTGAAGACTTACACTCTCGCCACGTTGCTGATTCTCCCCTCCTGGAAGTAAACCCTGAACTTCTTGAAACAGTTTTCGCAGAGAACCCGATTTGACCCGCTGAGCTTGAAAGGGGTCGGCCTCAGGTAAAACGGGTGGTCGCCTTCATTGTAACAATGCGGACAGACTATCGTCACAGTATTCATGTGAGATTCCCCCGGGTTCCAGTCCGAATCATGCGCCCTTAGACGTCCCTGTGCACGGTAAACGTGGACCAACCGAGCATTCGCTTGAAGCGCTCGCGAATTGTTTCTATAACCGAAGACCTACCAGCAAAGAACAGAATCGCGTTTGCGGAAATGAAGTATTTCAGCATTTGAAGGTCGTATGAGGTTGTTGCAGAGTGGTGAAATTTTAGGAGAGTGTGTGTGTCAGACGTCACGCGGGGGGTGCAGAAACGAAGGGATGATTTCTCAGACATTTCGGCTGCTTCAACCGAACGAATTCAGAGAAGACATCGGTTCGCGACAGAATCCTCTCCGGCGTCCTTTCATCGAGCAGTGTTCACGTTCAGATATGTCCTAAAGAATCCGACGATCCGGGCTTCATATTCAGCGCCACCGACATTCCCGATATCCGAGTGTCCCGCACCTTCGACCAGATACCATTCCTTATGTGTCGAAGCCAGGTTGTCGAAGACCAGCCTCCCGTACTGCGAAGAGATTTTGCGATCGGCTGAACCGTGGACGATCATCGTGGGCTGAGTGATCCTCCGGGCATCCTGTTCGGGACTCACGCTGTCCACCTGAAACCGTGCAATTCGCTCGGAATTGACGAGGGCGGCGTCCGGAATGAAGTACAAAGGGACGAAATACATCTGCCGGAAATAATCATGTATCACGCCGCGCAGTGTGGCAAACGGGCTCTCGGCGATACCGCACACGAGACGTTTGTCCCAGGCCAGCGCCTGTACTGCCGTGGCAGCGCCGAATGAATCACCGAGGACACCGAACGGCGCGGAACCGGGATATCGTACGAGGGCTGAATCGATGTATGCCGAAAGATCCCGCTTTTCGTAGTACCCAAACGTACAATTGATACCCCCGCTCTCGCCATTTGCGCGCGAGTCGTAAAGAATGCAGTTAAACCCGTTCTGGACGAACAGCTTTGCCAGTGAGAGCATTGTAATTTTGCAGCTCCCGATCCCGTGGAGCAGTAATATCGTCCCCCTGTTTTCCCCGCCTGATGCGAATATGAACCAGCCTTTCAACCGGATTGTATCCTCGACTGTGATATCGAAGTTCTCCCAGTGGGGAGTGAACGCCGCCGGGCTCAGAAAATTGGGAGAGGAGAGGGCCATCTCCCCGACGGTGCACCTGTGCGGCCGGATTGCGGAATAGGGAAGGACGTTCTCGATTGCGTAGAGCAAACCCAGGCTCAGAGCCACAACCAGGAGGGGAATGACGACAAGAAGAACGCGGAATGTCTTTCTCATTCAGGGCTCCACAGGCCTTTCCTCTATTCCGTACTGCTGCATCTTGTTGAAGAGGGTCTTTCTGCTGATCCCCAGGTTCTGGGCGGTCGCTGTTCTGTTCCAGCCGGTCCGGCCAAGAGATTCAAGTATGATCCTCTTTTCCGCTTCTTCGGAGAGGGACTTAACATACAACTCAAGCCCCACGGAGGGGTCCCACGGCACCGCGCTCCGGCCACCTGTTTCTCCGGCGAATCTGACGTCGGCCTCCTGCAAGGTTTCCCCCGAGGCGTTTAAGAGGCCCCGCTGGATGACGTTTTCGAGCTCGCGCACGTTGCCGTTCCAGGGGAGCGACGTGAGAATTTGGAGAGCTTCCGGCGATATCCCCGAGACCCGTTTCCCGAACACACTCCTGTATCTTTCGATAAAATGCGCCGCGTAGAGGGGCACGTCCCCGATGTGTTCTCTCAGTGACGGCATTTTCAGGTTGAGGACGTCGAGCCTGTAATAGAGGTCCTCGCGGAACTTCCCTTTTCTGACGCGCGCGGCGAGATCCTTGTTCGTCGCGGCAATTACACGCACGTCCACGCGTATCGGACTTGCTGACCCGACACGGGAGAACTCTTTCTCCTGCAGGACTCTCAGGAGCTTCGACTGTGCACCCGTGGGCAATTCCCCGATTTCGTCAAGGAACACGGTCCCGCCGTTCGCTTCTTCGAAGGCGCCGGTTTTCTGCTCGTGGGCATCGGTAAACGCCCCTTTCTCGTGACCGAAGAACGAGCTCTCCATGAGCTGTTCCGGAATGGCGGCGCAATCCACGACAACGAGCGGCTCTTCCTTCCTTCTGCTCTCCATGTGTATCGCGCGGGCGGCAAGCTCCTTCCCGGTGCCGCTTTCCCCGCAAATGAGAACCGTCGCGTCGGCCTCCGCGATTTTCTGGATCCGTGCGCGCAGATCCCGCATGAGATCGCTTTCGCCGAGGAGTGCTCGAAGACCCCCCTGCGGCTCCAGTCTGGCCCTGAGCCGTTCCAGCTCACTTGAGATCCTCACGAGGTCACACGCACGCCGGACTACCATCAGAAGCTGGTCGTTGTCGAACGGCTTGGTCAGGTAGTCATACGCTCCCTTTTTGATGGCTTCGACTGCAGATTGAATCGACCCGTGGGCAGTCAGTATGATTGCGGCGGCGTGCGGGACCCTCTCCTTGAACCGGCTTATCGTCTCTATCCCATCCATGCGGGGCATCTGAAGATCGACGACGAGTACGTCCGGGCGGAACGCCGTTCCCCGATCAAGGGCTTCAATCCCGTCGGCCGCGGTTTCGACCAGATACCCCTCGCCGCGGAGTATCGCGGCAAGTATCGTCCGGATTCGCTCCTCGTCGTCGACAACAAGTATTTTCGATGCCGCGGTTCGCGTCATTATGATATCTGAATGGATCCAGGAGCCGTGCAACGGACCCTAATGGCCAATCGTCAGCTTTTTAGCTTTCCTCGGCATACGGATTGTCACGCTGGTCCCGTGTGAAGAGGGGTCAGTCTTGCTCACGATGTCAATTTCACCCCCGTGCCCCTGGACGATGCCGTACGTGATCGAAAGCCCGAGCCCCGTTCCGTTCTCTTTTGTCGTGTAAAACGGGTCAAACACTCTTCGCATCGCTTCCTCCGGAATCCCGGGGCCCGTGTCGGAAAGCGTGACGCGGACGGAATCGAGAGACTCTTCTCTCTTGCCGTCGGGGCGGTCGGCCATATGGACGGTAATAGCGCCCCCCTGAGGCATCGCCTGTATGCTGTTCAGAAGCACGTTGAGGAATACCTGTTTGACCTGGGCCTGGTCCGCTTCCACAGTCGGATCGACGATCGTTATCTCCTGTTTGACGGCAACCCCGTTCCTTTTCATCTCGGGGTCCAGAAGCAGGAGCGTCTGCTGGAGCGCCTCGCGGAGGTCGACCCTGCTCAGCTGTAATTCCGACGACTTGCTGAGAGAGAGGAGCCCCTTGATGATCCCGTCGATCCTGTCCACCTCCTCGATGACGCCATCCACGTAGCCGTGCTTCTCAGCCGGGAGGTCCTTCTTCAGGAACTGAACTGTGCTGCGGATTGACGTGAGGGGATTGCGGATTTCGTGGGCGGCGCCCGCCGCGAGCTCGCCGACGGTGGCCAGCTTGTCCGCGTGGAAGAGTTTCTTGAGCCTCTCCTCCTGAAACTGCGTCATCACCGCGTTTTCCACGGCAAGTGAAGCCTGGCCGGCAACCATGAGAAGGTTCTCGATTTCGGCGCGCGAGTACGCGGTTCCGTCTTCCCTGTCGGATAAGAAGAGGATGCCGGTAAGCCTGTTCAGCGCGATAAGAGGGACAACCAGCGCAACCCGGTGGGACTCAAGTACAAGCTTCTCTTCGGGCGAGAGGTAGTCAAAGACACCCCTGTCTGTCCGCACGTTCAGGAGGGACTGGTTGACGTTCAGCCATTTGACGAGGGGATTAAACTCGAAGAAACCGAACAACGCGGCATTCGGGGCGTCGGACCCGCGGGCCATCATCCCGGCATAGCGACGAGTGATGGGATCGAAGAGAGAGATCGTCACGGTCCCGGCGCCGAATATTTCCTTCAGCCGGGCACACAGGATTTCCAGAAGCTGGTCAAGGCCGACGATGAGGTTGAGGGATTTCAGGAGCTCGACGGCAGACGCCTGGAGATCCCTCCTTCGGCGCTTCCCCGCCGCGCCCCTACCCACGTCTTCGTCAGATTTCATGATCCGTCACAGACAAGTAAACCGTGCGGATAGTCTACTTGTCTTCGCGTTCAATGTCAAGCATTCTCCCCGGAGGGGAGAAGCCGGGGGCGCGGCTTGAGGAGAAGGACGTTGAATGAAGATCAACGCAAAAGCAATAGCTTTTTCCTGTTCACGTAGCTCCCGGCCTGCAGCCTGTAGAAATAGACTCCACTTGCCAGTGCTGATCCATCGAATTTCACCTCGTAGACTCCCGCGCTCCTTCTGTCATTGATTAGGACGGATACTTCCCGTCCCAGAACGTCATACACCGCCAGATTCACGACTGATGCTCTCGGCAATTCAAACTTGATTGTTGTGCTAGGATTGAAGGGGTTGGGGAAGTTCTGGTAAAGGATGAAGGTGGACGGTAAGTTATCTGCTGTGGTGCCCGCTGAGGTCGGGTCCATCTCCGACAGCGGTCGCCTCCAGATGCCGTGGCCATCGGTCCCGGCAAAGAGATTCGTGCCACCTACTACGAAACAACTAACACCATTTGTCAAGCTGGTAGCTGCCCAGCTCGTGCCATTGTTGCTGGAACGAAATACGCCGCCGCTTCCAGACATGGCATTCCCGTTTCCGGCAAAGACATCCGTACCGCTCACGGCAAAGCAACTAACTGCAAGACTATCGGGTAGAGTTGTATGGACCCATTGCGCAGACGCAAAAGGACATAGCAGAGCGATGGCTAGCGTAATACAGATGGATTGGGTTCTCATCTTGTCCTCCTTTCGACGCAAACGCTGTAGTTTCTGATGTGGCCGTTTTTCAAATCAACCCAGAACAAACCGAGTCCCCATGTGCCATCCCAGTAGATCCCTCGCCTGTCGATGAAAGTAGGGATAAGCTGATATGATAGCAGCTGCCCGTGCAGGATATCAATGCGCTTCACGACTTTGTGCGTCATGATGTTGATCTGGTGAAGAACTCCCCTTGAAGACATAAACCAGCACGCGCCACCCTTGTCGCGGTCAACGCTCGTAAAGAAGATCGGAGATGATCCGTCCTTATCGCGGAGGCCATAAAGGGGAAACCGCTGAGACTTTTGGCTCAGCCAATACAAACCTTCGTCATGCGTCCCCACCCAGAGGTTCCCGTGACTATCCTGAATGAGGCTTAGGATATTGAGTGAATCGAGCCGACGACCTGTAGGGTCTGAGAAGTGAAGTCGCGACATCTCAGATGTGCGGGGATCGAGAACGATCATCCCGCCGTCAGAAGCGATCAGTATCCTGCCGTCTTCACGCTCGAGCATGCTGGATGCGATGTTCCTCGGCGTGCCTAACGGATACGTTGTGAAATGGACCTTGTGGAACAAGCTATCAGAGTCAGCGATATTCCCGGACGGTAACTCAACACGAGCAACACCACCGTAGGATGTTGTCATCCAGATGTTGCCCGACCGGTCTTCCAAAAGAGTTGCGATAAATTGTGATTGATACCATGATGAATCCCCGGGACGGGGGATAAAATTGACAAATCTGTCACGAAGAGGATCATATAGACTGAGACCTGATTCGTGGGTGCCCAGCCAGAGACGGTTCTTTCTGTCCACGTACATGCAATGGACGGTGCTCGACGAGATTGCGTGGAGATCGCTTGGGTTTTTCCAATATTCCTTCACGCCATACCCATCATACCTGTTTAGGCAATTAACCGTGCCGACCCAGACGAGCCCCTTCGGATCCCGAACGACATATGAGCGAATCTCACCTGTTGTGAGACCCTTTACCTGCTGGAAGTAAAAAACGGAGAGTAACTGGTCTTGAGCGAAAAGGGTGAGATCGGAGAAGTGAAGGGAAGCCGAGAGGCATAGAACAGTCAGCGCAAACGGCAAGCGTCTTGAGGTACCGGTTGAGGTAAGATTGCTCTTGATGTGAGATCCGCCCGCGACACCCGTGGGAAGTCTACACTGGCGTGTATGATCCCAACGGCACGAAGAGCCAACAATACGGCGGAATAATACGGAAGGGGAGGGCGAGAATCAATTGTTGCCACAAGTGAAGGACTGTCCGTCCTCAAACCTCTTCCGCCCCCACTCGGTCCAATGGACGCGGGTGCAAGGGGAGATGAACGAATTGGGCGGGCAACAGGAACAGTTCATTCGGGAGGACTTTCCGGAGATCAGTGTGCAGTCGGACTCCGGCGAAGGAGCGGTGTGTCTGCCACGCTTCTACGCGAAAACTTGTCATTCACTCCGGGTATTCAATGAAGACCTGATAAAGAAGGCGCTCCACAGTCGAATTTGAAAGGTCATTAGAAATCGAACCATCTTACCGGAAAGTGTAACTGAGGCCTCCCAGAAGATTCACATAGCGAATTGCTCGTGAGCCGATGTTGCCACCGCCGGTCGTGGTAACCAATACTCTTCCTTTATAGTCCACGACGGTATTATACTTCGCGTTCACATCGATGGCCCACCCCTCGTTCCCCAGCGGGATCAAACTTCCAATGCCGACGGCAAATGCGTCTTGAGACCAAGTCTGGGTATTGGACACAACGGGTGTCGTGACACCGGCGGTGGTCAATGAACCCGAGGTCTCCAGCTTCTGGAAGTACATGCCGAGAGACATGGTGAAATACGGCCAGAAATGCGGGTACCGGTACGAGTAGTTCAAGCCCAGGACCAGCGGAATCAACTGGTACGGAGCATCGATGTTTGCGGTTGTGTTCTCGCCCAGCTCTTTGAGATGGTTGGTCAACTTCGCGTTGTCAAGAGTGAAGTGAGAAAACCCCAGGCCCAGATAGACCTGTAAATCTTCCGTAAGGTTATAGGGCACGTCAACAAATCCTGTGAATCCCGTCGTGAAGAGATCCGAAAAATCAACGAGCGGAAACGCCGGTCCTGCCTTCACCGAAATCCCGATCCTCCCTTGCTTCTGGGGAACATCGCCTTCATCTTGTCCGTGTGCGCTTGTCGCCAGGCCGGTGAGGAGTAACAGCGGCAGAAGGATCTTCATGGTTCGTTACTCCTTTGGTGTTGATGCAGGCAAAGCCCAATGAGACAGCTTCAAAGTACTCAAACCATGCGTGTCCCGCAATATTAGTGCACGAATTCTCTTCGTTCGCCCCGCTGCAAGGGAGTGTTCTCTCGCTCATTAACCTCTTTTGATCTCGTCCTTGATGATCTGACGGAAAAGACTCGCCTACAGAGGGTCTTGCTTGATTCGTTCCCTCCGTGTGAGAGTCTCCTGATCAATTCGTCGTAAGTGTCTGCCGATGACACCCGTTGGGAACCATGACCAGCAAAGGCGCGTGTTCGCTGAAATGATATTCCTCTCTCGGAGGGGCTTCCTCAAACCCTTCCGCCCCTCCTGGGACAAGGGACGCGGGTGTGAGGTAGATAAACGAACCCCGAGAGACACAGCAGCAAATCATTCGAGACAGCGTTCCGAGTGCGCAAGTGTTAGGGTATTCGAGCCGCCGGGCAACCGAATCTGCCCCGCGTTTGCGGTGAGACGAGTCATCCGTCGTCTGAGGGCGTTGAGATCTACCTTCGTGTGACTGGATTCGACCGATTGCTATTGGGTTAGTTGTTGGTTATGTTGAAGATAGCCCGCGTCCGATTCCGTCCTTCCGCTTTCTGTCCTACGTAGAGGTTTGCTTTTCTCTCGTTACCCCATCCCCGGGACTGGCATCATGCGCCTGTATGAGCCGTGTCGTAGATAGCAGTCATGGGTTTACTGATGCGCAAAGGAGCTCAAATGTACATCTTGAGGATCGAGCACCAAGTTCCCGACTTTGACGGCTGGAAAAAGGCGTTCGACAGCGACCCTATTGGCCGGGCGAAATCAGGCGTCCGCCGGTACCGCGTCTTGCGACCAATAGATGAGCCAAACTACGCAATGATCGACCTCGAGTTTGACACATTACAGCAGGCAGAAGCCGTGCTCACCGCAATGCGCGGCGTGTGGGGTCGCGTCCAAGGCAAAGTCATGATGAATCCACAGACGCGGATCGTCGAAGTATTGGAGACCAGGGAGTATTGAGTGCACGTCCTCAAGTCCTTCCGGCCCCTCCCGGGACAATGGACGTGGGTGCGAGGTGAGATGCAGATTTGACAAAAGAAAGCCCCGACAGGTGATGCCGGGGCTCGTGACAAGCTCAGTTGTGCAGGAGTCATCGAATCAATATCAGTTTTTTCGTTTGAACAAAGTTTCCCGCCTGGATGCGATAGTAATAGACCCCGCTCGCCAGGTTCGAACCGTCGAACCTGACGGAGTGATTGCCCGCTTCGACGTCTCCGTTTACAAGGGTCGCAACGCGCTGGCCGAGCCCGTTGAATATCGCGACAACCACGTGGGAGCGAACCGAAAGCGCGTACCGGATAGTCGTCGCCGGGTTGAATGGATTGGGATAGTTCTGGAACAGCACATAATCCGACGGCAGGAGCGTGCCGGGCCCCGGGACCGACGTGACGCCGCTGCGGAGGTAGTGCAGAATCAGACCCGAATCTCCGACGGCCCAGCCATTCAGCTGCGAAGCCGCTGTTGTGAATGTCAGAGCATTCAGCGGCGCATTGATTCCCCAGTGACCGGGCGTGGAATACTTCCAGGCGTGTCCGGAGTTGCCCGTGTATGCAATGCTCGGTCCGGTTGCGGCCCAGAATTCACTTCCCGATCCGGATATGCACGTCACCTGCCCTATCCCCGGGGCGCCCGCCGTATCCCACGACAAACCCCCGTTCACACTGGTTCTGATCGAGTCGAGATACAAGCCACCCGAGAGACCAACAGTGGCAGAATTGAAATGGAGGGCACCGAGAGGGACAGTACTCATGCCAGTCGACCACGTTGCGCCGAAATCGGTCGAACGGTATACGGCGCCGGAGATGCTTCCGAACCAGAGGGTGCTCCCAAGAAGCTGGACGCCAATAGGCCGTATTGGGTACGGTCCATAGTAGCTATGCGCCAGAGTCGTCAGGCTGTCTTCCGACGGGACCGTCGAGAGGCTATTCCATGACCCTCCACCGTCAGTGGTCCTGAGTACGGTCCATTTCGATCCTAACGGGGAGCCTACGGCGTAACCATCCAGGGAAGTCCTCATCTGTATCCCGCCGATTGCGACGCCGCTCTGGGTGGAGACCGGTGACCACGATGACCCACCGTTCGACGTTTTGTATATCTTCGCCGCGTTGTTTGAGAAGACCGTGGCGAACGCATTATTCGCGTCAAGTGCTTCGACGGCGTTCACGGTACCCGTACCGAGCGCTCCACCGCCCGCCGACCTCCAGGTCGAGCCGCCGTTTGTCGTCAGAAACACTCCCCCGTTCATGCCACCGGTCCAGACGACGTTGTTATCGACCGCCTTCACGGCCAGGAGCGTGTCGGCAGTCCCGCTCGTCTGAATTGTCCAGCCGGTGTCAATTGCCGCAGGGTATTCCCAGATTCCGATCCCCCCTCCGAAGAGAGTTCCCCCGTTGATGCACAGGTTGGTCGCGGTGCTCGCAGTGCCGTGCGGCCACCCGGTGTCCCACCACTGATTCCCGTTGTCTGTTGAAACATAAACAGTCGGCCATGCGGCGGCAAAGATATTGCCCGCGGCGCCGCCCGGAGCGGGACTCGCTGCGAATGCTTCGACGTACAACATGGGACCGAAACTGGTCCCTTCCCACGCAAAACCGGCGTTCTGCGCGGTCCAGGTTGAGCCGTTGTCCGTCGAACGATAAACCCCGCTCCCCCATACGCCCGCAAAGAGATCTATGTTCAGACCGCTCCCTGTACCCGGCGTCGCAGCGAGTGCAGCGACCTGTCCCGCCGGCAATCCGCTCGAGATGCGCGTCCAGCCGGTCCCACCGCTCGCGGACATAAAAACTCCGTTATCGGTTCCTGCATAAAGATACGTCGTCCCGCCTGAACTTATCGACGCGAAGGACGCGATATCAGAATCCGCCGCGGTGGCAAAACCGGCACTGCTCCTCGTCCAGGTCGCCCCGTCATCATCCGATCGGTATATGCCGTTCGCAGGCCCCTGCTGGCGCGCGCCGGCAACGATCGTCGTTCCTGCAACCCCGAGCCGAAAAATGCTCAGGTCATGCTCTCCCAACACCCCCAGGGGGTAGACCCATGTCCAGCTGTCTCCGTCGTCGGTCGAGCGCCAGATCCCCCCCTCTTCCATTCCCGCGAAGAGATTCGTGCCGTTCCCGGTCGTCGAAGGAACGACTGCGAGAGAATAGACGTAGCCGCCGTAAAATGGGGCCGGGAGTCCATTATTGACCTGTTCCCAATTCCCACCTCCGTCCGTCGATCGGTACACACCGTACCCCCATGTCCCCACGAAGAGATTGCCTTCTTTTGCCGCGAGACACTTTACCGAAGAAAGCGGATAGCCGGTCTGGATCCACTGGGCGTGAGACAGGCTCGAACCACATATCGCTGCAGCGGTCAGTACGACATTGCGGAGTGTCTGCATATTTTCCCTGTAAGTCTGTCAGCAAAATAAGTTGCCCGTGTTCTTTCCTCATCACCAGCCGCACCACGGCAACATGAACGCCCCGCCGAAGCCAGGGGGGGCGTTCCCCCCGAGACATTTTCCGGTGTTTTGGGAACAGCTCAAAGGTGCGGTTATCACGCGGTCACGCGATGAAGAACGCACGCGTGATGATAACAAAACGATCACAAAAATGCGCGCATGATGATCACACGGCAATCACAAACAATGCTCGCGGGATGACTTGAGAAACCAGTCACCTGATCAACAGAAGCCGGCGAGTCTGCAGAAAGCCCTCTGACTGGAACCCGTAGAAATAGACGCCGCTCGCGAGACCAGTTCCGTCGAACCTGACCTCATGGAATCCGGCATCTTCGGGACCAGCCAGGGATGCTGAGGGTCCTTTGTGATTCATGCGGAAAAGAGGATGAAAACCCGCACTGTATCCGGGGCAGAGATGCACGATCTTTTGGTTTTCTGGCGTTATTTTCTTAGAATAGAGTGTTAACTAGTGTCGTCCTCGTGGGTTCTACGCCCGGTGAAGTAACGCAACTGCTCGTCAGTGTTCGGGCCGGAGATCAGTCCGCCCTGAACAGGCTCCTTCCTCTCGTGTACGACGAGCTCAGGAAAATAGCCTCGTCGTACCTTTCCCAGGAACACACGCAGCGTACAATCCAGACCTCGGATCTCGTCCACGAAGCCTATCTCAGGCTTGCTGAATCGGACGTTTCCTGGCAGAATCGGGCCCACTTCTTCGGGATCGCCGCCCGATCCATGAGGCAGATTCTCGTGGATTACGCCCGCCGGAGGCATGCGGACAAGCGCGGCGGCGGCATGACCCGGGTGTCTTTGAATGAGAGCGTGCTTGTCATGGACGAGGATTTCAGCCGGCTGCTCATGCTTGACGACGCCCTCAAAAGGCTCGAGCAGATCGACACACGGCTCTGCAGGGTTGTCGAGCTGCGTTACTTCAGCGGTCTGACGGTCAAGGAGACCGCGGAGGTGCTTTCGGTATCGGCGCGCACGGTCGAGAACGATTGGAACCTCGCGAAGGCGTGGTTGTTCCGGACCATGAGCAGCTGAATTCTCCGGCCTGCGGGTCCCACCCAACTATCCAACCATGAACCCGGCTCTGTGGCGCAGAGTGAGAGTGGTGTTCGCGGAGGCATACAGGCTTCCTGCGGACAACAGGCCGGCTTATCTCGACGACGAATGCGGCAGCGACGGCGAACTCCGAAGCGAGGTCGCATCGCTTCTCGCCGCACTCGAAAAAGCCGACGGGGTGTTTCAGCCCCTCCCCCAGTCCCTCCTTTCGACGGCATCGCACGACGCCTCCCCGGACAAGCGTATCGGTACGGTGCTCGGGAACTACCGCATACTGAAGCATATCGGATCNNTTCGAGGCGGAGCGGTCGCTCCTTGCGTCGCTTCAGCATCCCAACATCGCCCAGTTGATCGACGCGGGAACCACGGACGACGGCATGCCGTATTTCGTCATGGAATACGTCGACGGAATGCGCATCGATGATTACTGCGACGAGCATCAACTTTCCATACCCGAGCGGCTCCGCCTGTTTCAGGTGGTGTGCGGGGCGATACGATTTGCCCATATGCACCTCGTGGTCCACCGCGACATCAAACCCGGGAACATACTCGTCGCCTCCGACGGCACCCCGAAGCTCCTGGACTTCGGCATAGCGACGCTCCTCCGGGAGGAGGGAGCATCCGGCGAGCGCACGCACACCGCACTCGGATTCATGACGCCCGACTATGCCAGCCCTGAACAGCTGAGAGGAGAGCGGGCGACGACGGTGAGTGACGTCTACGCGCTGGGGATGCTCCTGTACAAGCTGCTGACGGGACAGAAGCCGTACGAATTCCACAGTCCCCTCCCGTTCGACATGTCCCAGACGATACTGAACACCGAACCGACGAGGCCGAGCGTGAAGCCGAACGCGATCACGGTGGCGGGGACGTCAGCGATCAGGGTCCGCAAAATTCTCAGCGGCGACATCGACGCGATCGTCCTGATGGCCCTGCGGAAAGAGCCGGACCGGCGCTACCAGTCGGTCCAGGATTTCTCCGACGATATCGGGCGCCTCCTGGCCCACCATCCGGTGACAGCGCGCAAAGGGGAAGCCCGCTACCGGGCAGGGAAGTTCATCCGCCGGCATCGTTCGGCGAGCATCGCATTCATCATCGTGGCACTGGCGGTGATCGGGGGAGTCGGCGGGGTCGTGTGGCAGGCGAAACGGGCTCAGCACGAGCGGGACATCGCTCTCATTCAGGAGAAGAAGGCGACACGCATCAATCAGTTTCTCCAGCAGATGATCGCCGAAAGCGACGTCAACTGGTACAACCACGGCCTGGGACCGGCCGCCACCGCGATCGACATACTCAATGCGGCGTCAGTCCGCCTCGATAACGAACTGCAGGACGAGCCGGCGGTAAAGGCAGAACTGCACATGACCATCGGGAATACGTATCTCGCACTCGGAAGATCGAAAGAGGCAGCCCATCATTTTGCCGCGTCACTGCAATTGAGACTGAACTCCTACGCTGCCGACAACCACGAACTGATGGAAAGCGAGTTCTATCTCGCCGGTGCATTTAGCCAGCTCTCTTCGTCCGACCCCGCCGCCGCGGACAGCGCGGAATCGTATTACAGGAGCATCATCGACAATCTGAGCGCACCCTCCCGGCGCGGGGACATTTACCTGCCATACGCGTACCAGGATTACTCGTCAATGGTGCTCAGGCAGGGAAGGCTGGCCGAGGCGGAGAGCCTCATCGTGCGCGCACTCCCCCTGTTTCTCGAACGGTACGGAGATTCCCACGTCGCAACCGCCTCCTGCTACGGGGTCATGGGGCACATCGCAAGGCTCTCCGGGGACTCCACCCGCGCGGAGAGGAATTTCCGGAAGGCGTTTGACGATGTCCTCACGTTTTCAGACCGGTCACGGACGAACGTCATAGAAGGGCTGGAGCCGCTGGCACGCTGCCTTATCAACCGCGGAGAGCTTGATGAACCGGATTCGCTGATCGAGAAAGCCCTGGTCCCCGTAGATTCCCTCCCGCCCCATGAGCGAATCCTCGTGGCCAGGCTCCTCTGCTGCAAGGCGCAGATCCAGACACGTCGCGGGGATTTGAGGGGGGCGAACCGAACCCTCGGGCGTGCCAGGGCAGCCATCGACGGGGCTCCGGAGAACGAATTGCGGAGACTGAATGCGAGGGAGCTTATCGCCGTGGAAGAGGGGAGAATACTCATCGGCCGAAAGGCCTATGCGGACGCAAGGAAGGTACTCCTCAAGGCCCGGTCGGACGAAACGAAGAAGTCGGACAAGTATGACCGCGTCGCCGCTGCGTGCGATGTTCTCCTCGGTACAATCCCGCCCGGGGGATGAAGCGCAACGCGTTGTCCGAAGACCCCTGACAACACTCCGGCCTGACGCCAGCTGTCTTAAGACCTTTCCTTCCTCCTGACAGCGCGCCGCCCGGTCGCCGGCAGTTTTGAGATCTTTCCTTTTGACCGCGTTCGGGGGCGGGCCTTCATTCGCGCACGGGGCTGCCGGGGCGTACGAGGAACCGGGACCACATCGGGTTCCGCCGCCAACGGGGGCCCGGCCGGAGTCGGGAGCGATGCCGGAACCGGGGTCCCCGACGGAACCGGAAGCGCGACAGGCAGTGCGGGCGCCGACCGGGCCAGTACCTCGGGGAACGAAGCAGATTGAGGGGCGACCAGGGAAAGGTAGAGATGCCTCTCTCCGGCAAATGTCGCAACGCGGATAAACATCCTCAACACAATTGTCACTTGCTGCGCTACCAGCAACGCAAGTATCCCCGCCCCCGTCGACACGTTCATCGGGTTCTCCGCCAGCAGGTACGCGGCGATGACGCAAAGCGAAACAACGAGGAGCGCAAGCTGCAGGCCGACGACAGAGAGGAATCTCCGGAACACGAACTTCACTGCAATCCAGGAGACGCGGAACATGGACCGTGCGTCTGACCGTACGGTCTCGACCCTCGCATAGTCCGACATCAGAACGACGAGCCCGACGAGAAAGAGCGTCGCCGCGAGGATGAGGATTCGTGCGCGGATGACATCCACCTCGGAGACAGCACTCCTGTCGACGGCGTCATAGATCGACCCGAACAGCGCCGTGGACCCGAGGAAGACTATGACCAGCACGGGCGCGAAGATAAGGGAGAGCCTGAGATATCGCCACAGATACCTGCCGCAATCTCCGAAAAAGGAGGCCAGGGTGAACCGTCGACCTCCGGAACTCAACTGCCCCAGGATCCCTCCATCGAGGACCGTCGTGAGCACCATAGAGAGTGCTGCACCCCACCCCACCGCGGAGCCCAGCGCGCCCAGGCCCTTGCTCCCGTTCCGAAGGAAGCCAGCATAGACCGTCGCATCGAAACCGGCGAGAAGGCGATCGGTCAACATCGAATTCCCGATTGCGCTTGTCATGATTCCACGGAACATCAGTGCAAGGGGCAATGCGATCACAAGATTGGAGACGTAGAGCACGAGCACCATACGAATTGAGGATGAAGCGGAACGGAATCCGCCGACAAATGCATCGTTGAACCTTTTCATGCCGGTCACGCGCAGAGTTGGGAGAGGGGATTTCGAAGCCATTCTACAATGGCGAAGCTCCGATCAGGATATTCTGGACCCAGTAGAGCATCTTTACNNAGGATTTCATCCGGGTCCACCGACGCCCACGCAATTTTCTCGCTCCCCCTGTACGTGAACTCCCTGTAGCGCGCCACGCCGTCCCAGTGTTCACGCACTTCCCTTCCTCCGGCGAAATGCACGAGAACGTCGACAGGCAGATGCATCTCACCAAGCCGGCTCACCAGGACTCTGCAATCAAATTGCCTCTCCCGGGATAGACCGGTGTCACTTCGTGCGGGCTCAGGGATCCCGGCGCTGTCAACAAGCCCGGTAACCGGCTCGACCGGCATGTTTGTGATAGACGTAAGCTCGTAGTCGCACACGCCGGTTCCGTACAGGACCTGATCGAAGAACCAGTTCATGTCTTTTCCGTACCTGTCGCCGAGTCGCCGGAGCACGACTTCGTTCACCACGTCGACAAAATCCCGGGAGCACGGGTGTTTGAACTTCCACCGCTCGAAATACGTTCGCATGATCTCGTCCATGACCGGTCTTCCCACCATGCGCTCCAGCGTCGTGAGAAACAGGGCAGATTTATCGTATGTCAGGGTCCCGTAGCCGCCAGCTCTAAACTCCCACGAATTCGTGAACGTCGGAGCGATTCCGGGATTGCTCATCCCGGAGTATGACATATGCGAAGACTCAAGATCGCCCATCCTGATTCCCAGGAGATCAACCGCCGACGTCTTCGATCCGTACACGTCGTTCATGATACGGGTTTCAGAGTACTGGTTGATCCCTTCATCAAGCCACGCCTCCTCAAATTCGTTGTTTGCGACAAGCCCGTACCAGTATTGATGGCCGAATTCATGGATCGTCGTGGTTTCCGGCATTAACTTGATGCCTTTAGGAAAGTGCCACAGGGAGGATCCTGTTATGAGGGTGGGATATTCCATCCCTCCGGCTCCGAGCGCGTTCCACTGCGGGTCGACGATCGTCAGTGTGGGATATGGATATCGCCCGATCCAGTCGTTGAAATATTTCAAAGCCGCCTTCACCGATTGCAGATACCTCCCGGCCTCCGTTGCCACCCGATCGGGTTGCATCAGGAGCCGTATCCTGACGTGCTCCCACTGGTCTTCGATGACTGTGAACAACGGCGACGCCGTCCAGGAGAAATCATGAACGTCTTCCGCATGAAACGTGAGAGTCTTGGATCCGTCACCATTCACATTCTCTCCGACCAGAGACCCCACTGCCCCGACAACGAACCTTTTCGGCACCGTGATCCTGACGTCATAGACCCCGAAGTCGGCATAGAACTCGGAGCTTGCATGGAACTGATGGCAATTCCAAGCGCCATGGCGTTCGTATCGCATCCCGGCAGTCTCGTACACGCCGATCTTGGGAAACCACTGGGCGACCATGAAAAAATCGTGGTTGTAACCTGTCCGGGCGAGAACAGCAGGGAGTTTCGCGGTGAAGTCGAGTGACAATGTGATGGAGGCCCCCGGACGGACGGGGGCCTTCAGCGGGACGCGGAAAACCGTCTGGTCGTTCACATTGTCGTCATCCGGATGTATGTATTCCATGAGCGGCTTAAGGTTCTCCCCCTGCTGCGTTCGTATCGCATCGACGTTTATCCAGCCCCTCTCCTCATCAGGAACGTCGGCCGTCACCCGCCGTCCTCTTCCCTCTTTCATAAAGGTCGAGACGGAGTTCTTGAAACCGTTCAGATAAAGATGAAACCTGAGCTCCGCAACAGGCTCCGTGGAAGGATTGCGCCAGATGAGAGTTTCGGCCCCGTGGAGCATTTTCAGTTTGTCGTCGAGTGTCACCGCAATTGTGTAGTTCGCAATCCGGGGGCTCAACGGCTTGGCGAATATCGGGTTGGGGAGTGTTGCCTGGCTCAGGCCGGTATTGCAGCAGAAAAACAGGATTAAGGCGAAGCTGCTCCACTTTGCTCGAAGCATGACTGACTGCCTGAAATGTGTGCGGTGGGGTTGAATAACGTGGTGTGTTTCGTTACCTGTCGGTTCATTTCAGCTTGATCTGCGTTCACTCGCGGGAGGTTCGGGTGCCGGGGATCCGGGAAGCAGACGTTCGCCATTCTGAGCCTGTACGTCGTCCTGCAAGATTTCGTATTCCGCAGAGACCTCGTCAGGCTTGATCGCACGATGGGTTTTCGCGCCGGTAAGCACGGATCGGAGAAACCATATCAGCGCACCAGCAGCGACGACGACGAGCACTGCCGCGAAGAAGAGGACAACAACGACCACGCCGGCAATGACGAGAAGCGTTCCCAGCACACGGCCGCCGGCCGTGCGCGGCATCGCAAATTGGATCTTCATCCCTTCAGTTCCTCCATGTTCCCCGGATCCAATATACGCAATTCATCGGTCTGACGTCCGGAGTACATGAAGAATCTCCCCCGGGGCCAATGCGGCGATGTCACGCCGATCGAACGATGCCGAGGAACCGCCTCAGGAGCGCGTAACCGAGAAAGACTCCGGCGGACTCAAGCACGATGAAGACAACTCCCACAAGGAGGGCCCTGCCGAACCCGGCGGCCGCACCATCGCCGAAGATTTCGGCGAATGCAATTGAAAACCCCATGAGGAGTGCGATAAGGGCAAGGAGGTTCCACTCGTGTAACCGGGGATTAAAAAAATCTGTGATTCCTCGAAATCGGGGTGAACCGGCTCTTTTCTGAATCATATCGGCACGGCGGGGCAGGAATCCGGCTCTGGATGTGAGATCCCTGAAGATTCCAGTCAGGTCATCAATGAGGTCTTTTTCAGGAATATCGGGGCAGGGAAACATGGCCTTCGAAAGGAGTGCCACCGAGAAGAACATCACGAGCATTCCGGCTATCGCACTCAGTATGGCTCCGGCTGTCCCATCCCGCCAGACGGCAGGATAGAGGCAGAGCAATCCAAGGAGAATCAGGAACGGGACCATCTGTCTCTGACGCAACGGATTTTGCGAACACACCTCCCTTCGCCTGGCCAGGCGCATGAGATAATAACTGAAGAGCGACGCGAGCAGAAAAAGCCCACCGGTGATGACTGCCAGATCGTTTCCAGACTCTGTTCCGATCCACTGCGACGAATAGCGGACGAGCGCGATAGCGTTCGCAAGCATCGTGACAATGATCGCAAGCTGGGAGACTGCCATCGAGCGAATCGCGTACGTGTAACGGTTGGAGAGTGACTCCGTTTTCAGGTCTGTCCTGAACGCCCGAATCACGGCGAGTGTTGCGCAAATGAACCCGAGCTGAATGCCAAATGAACCGACCGCATCAAATGGATCCCCTGCGAACGGGTTCACGGCGGCGAGGGCCGCGTCGTGTTTCGCACGGTTGAAGAAATGAATAAACACGGCTGTCAGCAGGAGCGATACGATGGCCGCGATCCTCAGGTGGAGGAGACCCCTCCCCGCGCTTTCCTCACCGGTGTAAAGCTTGCGCCGTTCTGGCATGTAATGACTCTCATTCAGAAAAGAGAATGGACGGCTCAACCAACCGCGGGGGAATACGTGGGAAAACGGGCAAAGCGACACGATCGTAGAAAGTCATGGCACTTGCGAACTAATCGACAGAACCTTCTTCCAGCCTGCGGCCTTTAGACCATAGTAGAGATTGAACCCGTCGATATAAGCTATGACTCGCTGGTGCATATTTATGGTTGACTTTTGGTCAGGCTGGATGTATATTCCATTGTAGTTTACAGCACCGGCGTGAGTAGCGCTGGTCCGACGGCCCCAGGAGAGATCCCGGGGCCGTTTCTGTTAATACATGCGTAAGGCAAACAATGTGGGATGAATCAACTCGCGGTTTCCCCAGGTGAGCAGGGAGCGCCCTCGACAGTGTTTGCTCGATTCAGTACTCGGCCTTTACGTGGGCTGCACCGGTAAAGTCCATTATCAATATCGATTCAGTGCCGGGATCATACGTCCCTCCCGTGACTTTTACAGCCCTCTTTCCTTCGGGGTGAGGAAGGCGGATGCTAACAATCCGGGGCTTGAACTGCGAATTGCACGAGAGTGAAGCTTCAATGAACCCCGCTGTTACATCCGAATTCACCTGCAGAGAGATGGGACCAAAGTAGCTGCGTACGTTTGTCATCGTTATTTGTTTCCCGTCTTCCATCCATTTGCGCGGTATGCCGGGGAGGAGCTTCAATGTTTGTCCCTCCTCGAGATACAACATCCACCTGGTTTCCATCAGGAACCACGCCTGCTCATGCGTCTTGTGCTGGGAGACCTGGAAGACGTGTTCCCAGAACGTGTATGTTTCCCTGTCGGCGAGGGCGGACACAGTATTGTAGTACGTTTTCAGGAACGGCTTCACAAGCCCAAGCTTGAGCTGAAGCCAGTCATGACGGCTGTAATAAGGCTGGCTGAACGCCGCATTATTTTGATAAAACAGCTCGGTGTGATAATCGAGCATCATCCGCGAGACCTGTTCCTCCGGCGCGAGCACCTCGCCAAAGACCAGATAGAGCGGACCCAGGAGGACGTCAGGTACCGTCACTGTCCCGTGGGAGAAATAAGACTCGGGCTTGATATGCAGGGCCCTCGGGCCGATCGCTTCGGTCCAGGGAGGGACTGTAATCGTCCAGCGCCCATCGCCGAGAGGGACGACCGGAGAGGTGGAGATGCTCTGCATCAATGACGCGCGAATGTCATTCTTCCAGGCTTCGGCTTCCCGTGAAATTCTCTTTGATTGATCGCTGTCAACATCCTTCAACATCTCAGCCGCCCTGCTGATTCCGAGGTATGCGTACGCTTTGAGCATGTACTGGTGATATGGATCGTTCGGGTCCGCAACTTTTCCGGCGATCATGCCATACCCTTTCCCCTTCAGCTCCGGTTTCATGTACTCGGCTCTCCAGCGGAGCAGGAAATCGCATGCTTTGAGGAGTTGTGGCTCGACGAGCTTCACCCATGTCGTATCCCGTGTATACCGGAAGTACTCGCCCATGCTCCAGAGCGCCGCGCCGGTCTCGACCATGTATCCGCCGAAATTTTGGAACATCCCGTCATCGTGCTGCTGCTTGATGAAGAACATCAGGGACCTGCGCGCGACGTCCGGCAACGCCATCGAATTATAGAACTGGATGATCGGTGAGCTTTCCGTGCCAATGGGGGAGTAGATCCCGATCGTGGGGGTCAGCGTGCTGTCGGGTTCATTGCCGTACGTGATCAGGTCCAACTGGAGCAATCCCGATTGAATCATCTCGTTGATTCTCTGCTCGGGAACGCTGATCCGGGCCGCATTCGAGAGTTTCGCTTCCCAGAACCGCCTGCACTCGACCAATCGTACATCGAACGACTGTTTTACAAGCTCCGCCGCTCTCGATTTCGAAACAGGAGAGTGAGGCACAAGAAATTCGAATACCGCCTTTTCGCCCGGACGGACCATCACAGCAATCTCCTCATCGTGCAGAGGGCGCCCGTTGAGCCTGGAAATTCCATAGACATTCCCGGAAGCGAATGAAGAGAATCCGGTTTCCCTGTCAAGGGAATAGGTTATGTTCATCCACGCTCCCACGATGGGGCGGAGAGTCTTGAACCAGGCATAGCGCGGGACCGAGGCCCTGTTGACCGCTTCGCAACGATAATAGAGCACGGTTGATTCAGTTTTCTTCGATTCAGCCTCCAGGCGCGGCTTCACCATGTCTTCCTGCTCCTTCGTAAACATGTGACCGATGCTGTAATCATCCGCCACGAGCCAGTCTGTCCCAACGAGTGTTTGCGCCGCCAAAGGAGAGGTTTCCAGGGACACGAATGCAGTGGAACGGTACTCAACGTCGTCATCGACAAGCATAGAATGCAGGATGGGAAGCACCCCCTCTTCAAGACGCCTCGTCGTATTTACGGCAACCCCCTGCCCCCGCCCGACGATATAGCCATATTGCACGGTCTGGTTGTCGAATTCGGGGAGCCGTACCTGCGCGGATGCATTCCGAGGCGTGATCATGTTCATTTCGCTGCCGGGATAGGCGCGGTTATCCGCCAAATCGAAAATCCGCATGTCCCGGCTCAGACCCAGCCAGGTGGGACAGGGCTGGTTTCGCGTGCGCATTGCGGCAGAGTCGAACGATTCTTCGGGTTCACTCTCGATTTGCTCCAGTTTCGTCCTTCCTCTGCGGCTTTTCAGGGAGGATTCGATCTTCCCGTAAGAGCGGTCATCATCTGACGTCGTGACCACAACACGGTATTCCGGGATGTACATCGGATAGTCTTTGCTTACGTCTCTCAGGAAGAAGGAGAACGGATTTCGATCGTTTCTGACAGAAACGATCGTAGGATCGCTTCCGGGATTGTTGTTTACATTGTCGAATGATACACGGAGAACGGCATTGCTCTTTGAATCGAATACGAACGAGTTTCGCGTGGCCCTCCCTTCACCCCGGACAATCTCGATATTTGAGAGATTCCCGTTTAACACATCGATAATCCCGGCGGGCTGCCCATCGGGCCACTGAATAATGACCTGCCGGGGTCCCGGACTCCCAACAGTCTGACCGAATACGGGGAAAGGAATTGCCAACCAAATCAACAATATCACCCGAACTGAATTCGATGTGCTCATTGTTATCCCGACTGTGTGAGCTAGACGGATCGTTTCTTTCCGTCCTTTCTCTTCCGCGATGAAGGCGGGCCGGGGCTTTTTTTCCGGGGAGAGGGAGATCCGGGACTTTTCTTCCGCTCGGAAGGTACCGCGGCACCTCTCTTTGGACGAGTTGGATGGGAGGCGGGCGGAGCCTCACCATGGCTCTCGCCTTTTTCAAGCTCACCTGCTTTTTCGATGACTACCTGGCCGTGAGAAATGGTCATGGACTTGAACTTCGATGGCCTCGCAGGAGGAGTCCCCCACTGCGGGTTCGTGATGTCGTCCATCCCCGCCTCGTCCACGAGCTGTTTCACGAGTCCCACGATCCCCCGCATGTGGCTCTTTATCTTCATCGTGACGAGCCTATTCATCAACGCCTGGACCACCTTCTTGACAAGAGGCCGGCCGGCCACAGAAGGGAGAAGAACAACTTTTTCCACGTACGGACGGAGCCGGGATCGGATTGAAGTGACTGAATGCGAAGGGACGTACGGCTTCCCGTCCGGCCACCCCCGCATATACCCGGCCCCCNNCAAACAGATGCCAGAAGCTCATCGACGTGAATTCACCGATATGCGAACAATCGTCGATGATGATGTCAAACCCATCCGGTGCGGTCTCAGCGCGAGCGCGGTCGAGAAGCGCGGTGTCCTGCTGCAGTCCCCGGTAGACGTGAATGCGCCCTGAAGGATCGTCAATCCGGATCTCCGATATGTCGATCCCCGCAATCGTCCCTTTGCGGAAATAATCACGCCACAGCTCGAGCGACCCTCCGTGGCTTATCCCAAGCTCAAGGAGGTGAATTTCCCTGTCCGCCAGAGGCCCGAAGAGGCGCTCGTAGTTGCGAAAATAGTCGTCGTATGATGCCTTGTCGGTTTTGTAAAGATGCGGGTTGATCGTCTTTTGCATTGTTTGCCTTTTTATAGGTTATGGCTCCTACGAACCAGGTCCCCCCGTCTCTTCTCGCCTTTGCAATATACTTCCCTATGGCCCCGAGTACAACTACGGCCGTGTCCCAGACAACAGACAGGCGGTGGAAGAATCCCACCTCCCGCATACTTCACCGGGAAATTGAGAGCCGAAACTCATCTACAACGAGTCCAATTTTCTCAACCGGAATTCGGCGGAATCCTGTTTTCCAGACCGGGGACCCCGATCCCATTCGGAAGTCACCTCGAAGCGGATCAGCGAAGCCGGGATCGGCCAGTATATTCCCACGCAGCGCAAGCTCGCGCACGATCGAGGTGTCCTCACGGGTATGCATCGAAGAATATCCGATGTGATACGGATCGTAATCAGGGGTCCAGTGTTTTGTGAACACGAGGACCATCGAATCGCCGACAACGTTGTTCTCCACCTGTACCTGCGAGAGATTCATCCGTTCGGAAAGGTCAAGCCACGTCCCTCCTGTGCTGACATTGTGAATGACCCTGTGCCCGTACGGCATTCCCAGTCCCACGGAGTCCAGATAATGCGGGAGCAATGGATAGTGCGTGCTGTAGGGGGGCTCTGTATATCGAATGTCGTGAAGCTTCTCGAAGATCTTCCAGGCGCCGCCGGGATGGAAGTAGAGAGGGAAGGGCCAGATGTAAATGCCCACTGAAGGATGGCAGTTGTAGAAAACGTTATTCTCTACAATATTGTCTCTCCCGCTGTTGAAGAACACTCCGATATCCACGTTTGCGACAATATTTCCGAATATGGTTGTGTTGGAGCCGGGGAGATCGAGATAGATCCCCCGGCAGCCTCCTTCTCCGATGCCATGTATGTCGTGTATATAGTTGTAACGGATAATCGTCCCCATCTCGGAATAGTCCCCACCTGTGTTTATCCCGCCTACATCGCCGGATTCATGAGCAAGGTCGTAGAGCTCATTGTATTCGATCAGATGATCGTTTCCGTAGTACTGGATTGCGGAAAACGGGGCATCGTGTATCCGGTTGTGCGAGATCGTGTCCCCCATCCCCTGCATAAAGATCCCGCCGTTGAAGCTCTGCAGTATGCCGCCGTATCTGTAAATGTGGTTGTTTATTGCATAATTCCCGGCGGATGTAAGCGTGGTCCGGTCACCACCGACAACCCGAACGCCCGTCCCCCCTACATCGTGTATATCACAGCTCCGGATCCCATTCCTCCGGCCCCCGTCGATGATCACACTCGTGTCGCTGTCGATGTTCCTTATTGTGCATCCGGCGATCATGTTGTCGCTCCCACCCCGGATTTTTATCGCACTCGCCCGAGAGCATTCGAAGACTAATCCCTCAATTCGAATATGAGAAGCGCCGTCCAGGAGTACAATCGGTTTCCTCATCATGGAGACCGTTACGTCGCCGGGTCCGATGGCCGACGGCGGCCAGAAGTAGAGCAGCCCCTTCTCTGTATCAAGCATCCATTCTCCCGGGGAATCCAGCTCCTCGAGAACGTTGAGGAAATAGTATCTCTGCCCTTTCTGATACCCGTAATGGTGGTGCGGCGGCTGCGGATACACAGTGTGGGAAGCCGTGTCGATCCGTTCGACCTTCTGATACTCATCGCGCCAGTCCCAGACCCAGTATCCGTGCATCCATATGTCACGTTGATCCGCCCAAGCAGTGGGCCGGTCGCCGTCGTACTTGAACATGCCGCTGTGCCGTCCAGAAGGCAGGCCGTCTTTCATCACTTTCGGGTCCCCGGGGTTGAGTATATGTCCCTCCACCAGAGGGACGGCGGCAATCGTGAGCCANNCGGCACGCCGAAATCCGTGATCCCCTGTCCGCGCAGGTCCGTGACAAGAACAGATCCCCTTGCTTCGGGCGTCAGTCGTCCCAGTATTCGCGCATCGCGTACCGGTTGAAACCCTCCGATTGCGATTCCCCCCACGATCCGCACAGATTCGTTCTCAAAAGCGCTCCATATGACCGGCCTGTCATGCGTGCCGGAGTCCTTTGCATCCATCAGGAGCGTGGAATCGAATCGATAGATTCCTTCCCGGATTCTCACAGCGGGATGAAGACCCGCTGAGAGGTTCCTCCTCGCGACATCATGCGCATGCTGAAGCGTAGCGAACGGACCGTCAGACTTAAGCGAATTGGGCGCTGATAGCTTTCCCGACCACGAATCACTGCCATTGGCGGCGACATAGAATACAAGGGGGTCCGGCTCCCTTGACAGGGCAAGGGATGGAAGGATGAGCGAGAGAAGGCTCAAAATCATGACGAGCAGTTGAGGTGTGGAGCAGCCCGCGGGCTCAGGCTTGACCGACGGGGAGGGAAATGCCGGAAAGAGGCGGTTCATTGGATTCTCGTGCTCAAAGGGGAGAAGAACAGGAATGGACCCGGAACAATATACGAATTCGTTTTGTGTTGTGTATATTGGATCGATTGAAGCGCACGGCCACCCGCGGGGGGAACGGACAGACTGAAAAACCGTCATCCCTCTTCCGAACGTCATCGGGAGATCGGATACGGCGATGTCGGCGCCGAGATACGAATCTACCCGGTCTCAGGCCACTGAGGTTCCGAATGAAAACGAAGGAAACACATGTGAGGGAGAAGGCAAAGAAAGGGAAAGCCCCGGGGAAATCCCCCGGGCTTGCGTGGGTGGTGGCGGCCGATATGGGATTCGGCCACAAGAGAGCAGTGTCTCCGCTGCGGGAAATCGCGGAGGGAGACATTATTTCCGTCGGCGAGAACGACGCGGCCTCTCCGATGGAAAGGACGCTCTGGAGAAGGCTCCTGTACATCTATGAGTCCTTTTCCCGGGCATGGAGCATACCCGTTGTCGGAAGGTACATATTCCGGATACTCGACACATTCCTCCGGATTCCGACGGTATATCCGCTGCGCAATCTCTCGAAAACAACGTTCCAGGTGGACCTGCTGGAGTCCTTTATCGAGAAGGGGCTCTGCCAGGGGATGCTCGAGCGGATCAAGGAGAAGCGCCTCCCCATTGTTACTTCATTCTACGCCCCCGCGATTGCAGCAGACAGAAACGGCAGCGAGAAGATCTATTGCATTATATGCGACGCCGATCTGAACAGGGTGTGGGTCGCCCGCGAACCATCCGAGAGCCGGATAGAGTATTTCGCCCCCTGCGGGCGGGCGGCACAGCGGCTGAAGGCGTACGGCGTTCCCGACGACAGGATATTCCTGACCGGATTCCCGCTTCCCCCGGAGCTGGTGGGCGGAACGGAGATGACCACGCTCAAGTCCGACCTGGGGCAGAGGCTTCTCTACCTCGATCCAAGGAAGAGATTCTGGCCAAGGTACGGCGTAAACGTGGAGCATTTTCTCGGCGCGGAAAACTGCGCGCTCAAGGAAACCCGAAAGCTGACGATCACGTATTCGGTCGGCGGCGCCGGCGCGCTCAAAGAGATCGGCGGGAAAATCGCCCGGAGCCTCAAAGAGCACCTCCTGGCCGGCGAGATACGGCTCAACCTTGCCGCAGGAATCAAGGAGCCGGTCATGAGGTATTTCCAGGACGTGAAGTCGGAAATTTCCGGATCGTGCGACAATCTACAGGTGATTTCCGGGAAGACGTTTGAGGAATATATCGCGGCGTTTAACGCCGCGCTCAGGACGACCGACATACTCTGGACGAAGCCGAGCGAGCTTTCATTCTACTCGGCGCTTGGAATGCCCATCGTCATGACTCCGGCACTGGGATCACAGGAGACATTCAACCGGAACTGGCTGCTTGACATACACGCGGGGATCCGACAGGAGAACCCGGACTACACACACCAGTGGCTGCTGGACCTTCTCAACAAAGGACGGCTCGCGGAGGCCGCATGGTCCGGATTCCTGAAAGCAAGGAAACTCGGGACGTACAGGATCATCGAGGTCCTGCAAACCGGCACGATGAAGCGCGAGCTCTCACCCATCGAGCGGTGACGACGGCAAAGGGGAGGAACCTGAAGGTGTTCGGGTGCGATGTGTCCTGTAAACCCGGGCAAATACCTGTCAATAGAGAGACGCGAAGGAATATGATCGATCCTCCGGCGTTGGATTTGCACATGATTCAAGTGGATGCTATTTTCCGGCATGACTGGCAAGCAGCTCGCACACTATCTTGTCGGTGAGAAGCTGGGTGAAGGAGGGATGGGGATCGTCTACATGGGGAAGGATACCCGCCTCAATCGGCCGGTTGCACTCAAGTTTCTCACCAGGGCACTCCCCTCCGACGCCAAAGAGCGAAAACGGTTCCTCCGCGAAGCACGTGCCGCATCCTCCGTCAACCACCCGAACGTCTGCGTCATTCATGCCATCGAAGAGGTGGAAGGGGAAGAGTTCATTGTCATGGAGTTCGTGGAGGGGATCACGCTCCGCAAGTGGGCGCACCTGAAGAGAGACGCCCAGAGATCGAAACTCCTCCCACTGAAGGATCTCCTGGCAGTCCTCCGCCAGGTAGCCGAAGGGCTCGACGCCGCGCACAGAAAAGGGATCGTCCATCGCGACGTCAAGCCCGAGAACGTCATGATCACCGCCGACGGACGGGCAAAGATCATGGACTTCGGACTGGCAAAACTCGCAGGCGAATCCAAATTGACGCGGACGGGGGCGACCGTCGGCACTGTGGCCTATATGTCGCCGGAGCAGGTCCAGGGGGGGGAGATCGACGTGCAGTCGGACATCTACTCGTTCGGCGTGGTCTTCTACGAGCTCCTGGCCGGAAGGACGCCGTTCATTGCCGACCATGTCATGGGGATGATGTACGCCATTGTCAACACGGACCCGGAGCCGATACAGAAGGTACGGCCGGGGCTGGATCCCGAGATTGCCGCGATCGTGATGAAGTGCATGGAAAAGGGGAAGAAAGAACGCTATGCCGCGATGAGCGAAGTGATCCGGGATATATCCGGTTACGAAGAGATGCAGAGGACCGCGGTTGCCAGGGCGCTCAGGAGCGGGGCCCGTGAACCGGGAGGAATGCGGCGGAGAATATTTCTCCGGTTCGTAAAGAAGAACATCGCCTGGATCGGACCGCTGGTTATACTTGCTGCAGCCGCGGTCGTGTATTTCCTTCAGGGGAGCCCGCCGGACAACAGGTTGAACAATTCCCGAGGGGAGAAGTCGACAACCGCGTCGGCCGAGCAGAAATCGGCTGCGGGGGAAAAATCAAGCCTCCCATTACATTCCGGTGAAAAACATGAGGCGGTCGAAGACTCGGTTGGCCGGCACCCCGCGACCGGCGACACCAGAACAGTCCCGAAGCGAGAGAGCAGGAAAACGGAGATCGGACCTGCCGCCACCGCGATCGCGCTCGATCTCCTGACAAACCGGGGATCGGATCACCCGCGGTTCAGCGAGGGGGACACGATGCGGACGTACATACGCGTGAACAAGCCGTGCACCGTGCGGGTCTTCTATCATACCGCGGACGGAACGCACTACGTGCTCACAGGACCGCGAGACATGATCGTGAGAAGCGCCCAGGTTAACACGCTTGTCGCCATCGACATCTCGGCGTGCTCCGCGCCGTTCGGGAGCGAGAGGATCCAGGCGTTCGCCACGACGGGAGGATTTGAGAGAATCAGGACGAAGCCGGGAGAGGCGGGATACTACATGATCGACGGGGACATCGACGCAGCGCTCGCGGCAAGCCGGGGGAGGACCGGGGGCGCGGGGATCGGGACTTTTGCTGAAAAAGAAGTGCGTATCACAACATCGGGCCGGTAGCCGGGGACAAGGGGGGAGACTACACGGCGGCGCCGGTCCCCCGGGGGGGGCTTGCAGGGAAGTGATGCACGGTGGGGCCGCGCGCTGCACGCATGTTCCAGACGTGAGGCCCGAGGGATCTTATTTTCGCACAAACACGAACTCCCCGTGTTCGCTCCCCACATCCCTCAGCTCGTCATAGCGGGGCATCTGGGCGGAGTTGTTCCCCACGCCGAATTTCAGCCTCTCGAACACCTGCGAGGTGGTGAAGAATTTCCCGTCGATTTCCCGCAGCGCTTTCAGGAAGTAGTACGCAAAGACGGAATGCCCTTCCCTTCCCCCGTCCATGACGGGCTCCTCCCCCCCTGACGTCAGCGCCCACCGGGAGGGACGTTGAAAGACGTTCCTCAGGTACTGGGGGTCGTCCTTTGTGAGCAGAGGGAGCGGTGCGCCTTTCAGTATTTCCCCCGAAAAGCAGGCGTCCGCCACGACGAGTATGTGCCGCCCCTGGAACGAGGCGATGCGGTCTTTCAGCTCCGAATGCGATATGTAACGTGAAGTGGACCGGCCATCCGCGTCGGCGGGGACCCAGAACCCCCTGTTCGACCGCTGCTGTATTGTCCCGTGGCCGGAGAAGTAGATCAGGAGATTGTCGTCCTTGCCGAGCGTCGACGTGAAATTGTCGATCGCGCCGAGTATGTTGTCACGCGTCGCCTGCCCGTTGTACAGCGTCTGTATGCTGTCGAACCTGAACGATTCTCTGAACAGTTTTTCCACCGACTTCGCGTCCCTCACGGCATTCTGAAGCCGATCCCAGCTCCCGCTATAGTTGTCGATCCCGATGATGAACGCATAGTACTTCCCGGCAAAGAGTTCTCCCGCGATGTCTTTTCTCCTGTATACCGGGAACTCCTCCTTCGACGTGTTTCCCGCATTGTCGGCGGCGACAATGGTCACCTTCGATTCATCCTCCCTCATGGGAAGGACCGTGGTGTACGTGCTGTCGGGCCCCGCGGGGACCACTGCGCCGTTAATAGTGACTGTCTTCACGCCGAACTCATCGGTGACCCGGGCCTTTATCTCGGCCTTCTCGACGCTGAGCGGACGGATCCCCCGCGCGTCATGCGAGGCGGGCTCCAGGACGACAATGACCGGCGGTTTCGTGTCGCGTATGACGTCGATCGTCCGGTCCGTCCTGTTTCCGGCCCCGTCCACTGCAGAGAGTTTGAAACTGTTCAGCCCTTCGCGCAAAGGCATCTGAATCTCGAAATGTCCCCCGGCGCCGACAGAAAGGGGGGTGCCATTCAGCTCCACGGAGCCGATCCCGGCAACGTCGGTTGCCGACCCCCGAACGACGCACCTGTCACGGTTCACGACAAAAGGTGAACCGCTTTTCACCACCGGCTCGTCCACCTGAAGCAGAGGGAGCGTCTTGTCCTTCACAGGCTTCAGCACAAGTCCCTTGCTCTCGAACGTCGTGACCTGGGCCGTCACTCCGCTCAGGCTGAATACCAGAGCCGCAACCATCATCGCGAAATTCTTCATTGCTGGAATACCTCCTTCGACGCTCTTCTTACAGCAAGCGTCCTGCCTTGACCGGCCTGCATTCACCTCGCGGGGGGGAGCGGGTTCGACGCGACGTTCCCTCCGCCAGAATTGCCCCCCTTGTTATTCCCTTTCAGAAGGATCGCCGCCACACCCCCCGCCACCGCTGCGCCCCCCCCGGCCCAGTAGTACCACGGGATCCCCGGCCTGTCGACGCTGATGCGGAACGCATACGTCTCACCTTCTTCCATATCCGGAAATTCAGCCATGATCCAGATGATCCTGCGGCCTGCGCCCACAAATTTCCCCTTCCCCACATCGCCCCGGACGGCGGTCAGTTCACGCGCGGCGCCCGGCCGCTTCGAGGGGACAAGGAACACCTGCACCACGTAATCGTCGTCTGCCTTACCCTGAAGGTCATAGACAAGCGTGACCTCGTCGCCCGAGACATCGACTTTCTTCACCTCCCCTTTCACCTCCTGGGCGTGTGAGAGGAGGCCGGAGAGAAGAGTGAGCATGATAAGCTCGATCAGAATCCGGACAATTCTAGGAATATTCACAGACCACATCTCCTTTCTCCTCCGGGCAGGCGCAGTCATCACGCGGTCACGCGGTCACGCGNNAACGCTCGCGTGATAAACTGAAAAAACGCTCGCGTGATAAACTGAGAAACGCGCGCGTGATGAACTGAGAAACGGTCACCCCGCGGCGGAATACGCTCGCGGGATGACTAAAGAACAATCATTTGAGGAGGTTCATCTTTGTCACCAGCGTGCGGCCGTTCCGCACGGAGAGCCTCGCGAAGTACACTCCGCTTGAAATCACGGCTCCTGTTCCCCCCGTACCGTTCCAGGTGAAGTAGTGCCGACCGGTTGATATGTCGCCCGCAAACAAGACTACAACACGCCGGCCGAGAAGATCATAGATTTCAAGGAGAACGTACGACGGCGCCGGTATATCAACCGGGATTACCGTCGAGGGATTGAACGGGTTCGGGTAATTCTGCCGCAGCGCGAACCGGTCGGGGACGATGCTCGCCGCCAGTGCACGGACGTCCCCCGGCTTCCCAACCGCCACTTTCAGTATCGTGAGAGCCGAACGAGGGTTCAGGGCGTATGCGGGACTGATGCGGAGATCCTGCGCGTATCCAGCAGACTCGTCGAGGATCATCACGTCAAACCCGGCGGGGACCCTGTCAACATCCCTGAACTCGATCTCCACTCTCTTCATCTCTTCCGACCGGACGGAGAGATCCCAGACCCCGAGCGCGGTGAGCGGACTCCTGACGTCAGTCGCAAACTCCGGGAACTTTGCATCCCACTCCTGGCGGCGGAAGTAGACATCGGGGATCTCAGTAAAGTGCCGTGGTTTTCGCTGCTCGTAGCCGTCGAGTCCAGGGAGAGCATCCGGCGAAATCCCGAACGAGGTGGTCTGGTCGATGTATGTTCCGCACCGCGCAATCACGCCGATCCTCCACGAGCCAGGCTCCGGCGACTTGTCGAGCCCCGATTTCGGGAGCGTGACATTCAGCGGAACGCGCAGGGAGGTCCTCCCCGATCCGTTGAAGAAGAGATACCCTTTGTAGGGGTCGAAGCTGGCCGAGCGAACCCACCCGGTCGAACTCCACGCGGTTATGGAATCGGTGATCCCATTTGCGGACGTGACTCGCGACCAGGGGATCGGGAAGAGAAACGGATTGGTGATGAGATTGAACCCCGCCCCGGCGGTCAGGCTTATCGTCGCGTTCCCCCCCGTGTCGAGCACGGCTGTCGAAACGGACCGGCTGCCAAGGACCCAATCCCCCAGGTGGAGGAGCCAGAAGGCTTTCCCCGTCAAGGCATTGAACCGGCTGTCCCCGGTTTTCAGCCGCACGTAGTAATCGGGGTACGCAGCGGACGTTCCGTTGTCCCAGTAGATCTCCCAGTCGGTCCCCTGCGAGCCTCCCACTATATCGCTCATCTGCAGTCCGCTGTTCCCCGGAATGCCGATCAGTTGATAGTCCGGTGAGCGGTAATCGCTCAGAGCCTTGTTCGCAGTATTGAATGGAACGGTCGTTGCGACAGTGAACGCGGCCGAATAGTTCCTGAGAGTGGCCGCGGGGACGATGTTGGAGGCGGGGCCCGCACCCCCCGTATTCCTCCCGCGGACACGGAAATAACAGAGAGTCCCCTCGGCGAGGCCGCTGACGCCGTAGCTCGTCGTGAACCCCGCGTTCAAGCTGTTGTAGCCCGAGACAAACGAGGTGAACGACGTATCGTATGCGACGTCCAGATCGTACGATGTCGCGCCGGAGACTGAATTCCAGTTGGCGGTGAATCCGGACGTGGTCATGCCGGTCGGCGAGGTCGCCGAAGGAGCGGCGGGGACGTTCGCCAGCGTCGTGACCATCGCGGGGATTGACGAAGGGCCCTGTCCTGCCGCGTTGATGCCCCGCACCTGGTAGTAGTAATCCGTCGAGGGAGCAAGCCCTGTGACTCCATGGCTTGTATCGGTCCCCACGTCGATGTCCCTGTATCCCGCGACATAAGAGGAAAATGCATTATCAGTCGCAACGTCAAGGCGATACGTCGAAGCTCCCGCGGCAGGAGCCCAGTTCGCCGTGAAACCGGTTTGTGACACGTTGCTCGGCGCCCGCGAGGAAGGTCTCGATGGAGCGGCCTGGGGCGTTATGACGGAGATCGTGTTGGAGTTGCCGCTCGGGCCGACCCCGTTCGTAGCCCTGACACGATAGAAGTACTTCGTCTGCGGCACGAGGCCGGTTACCGGGCTCTGCAGCACGTTACCAACATCGAGGCCGTTGTACCCAGTGACAAATGTTCCGAACGCAGTATCCGTGGAAACGTCCACGAGGTACTTTGCCGCGCCCGCCGAGAGATTCCAGGTGGCTGTGAACCCGGTTGCGCTCACGTTAAGTGCCGGGGTCGCCACGGGGACATCCGGCGGGATCACTTCATACAGGGGACGGCGCCAGACGGCAGAAAGGGGGGAGCACACAAACAGACTTGTGCCGCCCAGAGCGAGGGACACAGTCTGATTGTCATCCAAACCCGTGTTCACCTGCCGCCAATTCTGCCCGCCTCCGGTCGAGCAGTAGATCCCACCGCCGTAGAACGCGGCAATCACGTTCCCCTTCGCGACAAGAAGAGAGGTAACCGAGTAGCCCGGAAGCCCCGAGCTGATATCCGTCCACGCCGTCCCCTCATTTATCGTCCGGAAGACTTTCCCGTCTCCTCCGGCGTACATCAATCCGCCGCTGTCGGCGAGCGAGTATACATGACTCCCCCCCAGACCCGAGCTGACGCCGGTCCAATCCGCTCCGTTGTCCGTCGAGACGAATGCGCCGACGTCTGTTCCGGCAAAGAGCTTCGATCCGCGCAGGAGGAACGCATATGCGTTCGCAGAGGACCCCAGCCCGTTGCTTGCGGGCATCCAGGTGGATCCGCCGTCCGTAGAGCGGAATACGACAGCTCCCGCGGCTCCTCCCAGCACTCCGGCGACGAGGCCGCCTGGAGTTTGCACAAGCGCGTAAATGGCGGATCCGGCGATCCCGGTGTTGGAGGGCGCCCAGAGGGCCCCGTAGTTCGTTGACCGGAAGACTCCCGCACCAGTCCCCGCAAAAACAGTCTGGCCGCTGAACGCAAATGACAGGATGTTCGGATCCGAAAGCCCGTTGTTCGCGGGGATCCAGGATCCCCCGTCGTTGGCGGACGTGAACATCCCTCCCCCTGTTGTCCCGGAGAAGAGCGTCGTCCCGTTCCTGACAAGCGACCATACCGGGGCCTCCGGTATTCCGTCACTGGAATACGCCCAGTGTGCAGCGCCGTCAGTCGACATGTATACGCCGCCGCTTACCGTCCCCACGAGGAGTATCGTCACATTCCACGACATGCACACGACACGCACATCCTTCAGACCGGCGCTCGCGGAGAGCCACGTGGATCCATAGTCCGTCGAGAGGTAAACCCCCGAGGTCGCAGTTCCTGCAAACATCGTTACGCCGTTTTGTGCAAGAGCAGTTACGGAGCCTGGGGGGAAACCGGCACCGGCCGGGGCCCACGACGCGCCGCTGTTCGTGGAGAGATAGAGGCCCCCGGCCGTCGCAGCATAGAGATTCAGCCCGCGCATCATGAATCCGGCAATTGTCAGGCCGCCGCCGCTCAGGCCTCCCCTCGCGGGATTCCAGGTTGCCCCGTTGTCAGTCGAGAGATATGCGCCATTCCCACTTGTTCCAGCAAACACGCTCCCGCCGTTTACCGCAAGGCAAGACACAGACTGGGAGGAGAGCGTCTGATGCCAGCTCAGTCCGCTGTCCGGAGAGACGTACACGCCGTCGCCGTTCACGCCGGCAAGAAGCGCCGTGCCTGTGGAGGCAAGTGAGGAAACATCGGTAAACGTCGTGCCAAGTGAAGTCCAGTCCGTTCCGTTGTCAGTCGAAACGAAAACACCGGCAGAGGTGCCAGCGTACAACCGCGGACCTCCCGCGAGAAGAGCCCGGACCCACCGCGATGTGAGGCCGGTGCTTGTGCGGCTCCAATACGATCCCATGCTGGAGGAAGCGTAGATCCCGCCGTTGATGGTTCCGGCGAAGACGGTGGAGCCGTTCGCGAGTAGACAAGTGACGTTTCCGCCACCGGGTCCAGAGGTTTGAACCCACTGGGCATGCAGCGAAGTGGCGAGGAGTGCCGTGCCTGTGAATATGAGCACGGCACGGAAGTGCGAAGTACGCCGGATGGTCATACGCGCCCGGGCTAAGGATGCGTCGGGAGCACAGGGAGTCAGGCTTGTGAAGCGCGTCTGATGACTGCGCTCTTTGCTGGAGGTGAGTTCTTGTCGGTAGTGTACAAAAGAGGTTTGTCCCGCACAAGTGGCACCCGCGCGGGGTCATGGAAAAGAGATTTCCCTTCGGGAAGATTGATTGCTGTTACTCAATTCCCGGAATATGGCCGACTATTGTCGAGAGAAAATCTGCTATTTAGGGGGTATGTCGCGATGAGGTCAACATGAAACTTGACCATCGAATTACCCTCGTTGAGTACGACCAGACGGGCAACCACCCGTCGGCATCCGTCAATCACCGATAATCTGTAAAATGACTTCCCGGCGGCGCGGATGGTTATCACAATCGACGAGTATGATCTGCTGCCATGTGCCAAGCCGCAGTTTGCCGTCTGTGACAGGAACACAGATTGACGGCCCGAGAAGCGCAGCGCGGACGTGGGAGAAGCCATTGCCGTCGCCCCACCTGGCGTCGTGCTCATATTGCATGTTCCGCGGCGCCATACGTTCGATTGCCGCTTTGAGATCGTGCAGTGCGCCGTCCTCATACTCGATTGTTGTCAGTCCGGCGGTCGCCCCCGGGACGAACGCGCAGAAGAGACCACTTTGAACCGAGGATGAGGACAAGAACTCCGCGGCAAGGGGAGTGATATCGTGCATATCGCTGAAGCCCTGCGTCTGGACGTGGATTACCCTGGACTGTGCGCTCATCTGAATTGCTCCTCCGGGAAATGTATCAGATCACCAGACTGGAAGTCAGAGACTCCATCGCCCGCTGCGTGTGGACACTGCAGGTTCGCCGGCCGTCAGTGAGTGAGACTGGCGGCAGCGGATTCGAGTTCAGGGTGAGACGCGGGGGACTTTGTGTGTATGATCTTCGCTCCCTCGAACCCGTTGAATGTTGTTGAGGATGCCGTGCTGTATGCCCCTATGTTCTCCGTGTAGAGATAATCCCCCACTTCAAGATTCCAGGGGAGCTCGACGGAGAGGGAAATCTTATCGAAGCTGTCGCACGTCGGTCCGACCACCGCGCAGATTTCCGATTCGCCCTCCTTGAATGCGTGGAAGTTCGGAATCCAGTGGTCGTAGATGACGCCGGAGAATGTCTGATAGACACCATCATTGATGTGATAGAAGACCTTCCCGTCCCTCCGCGCCTTGCCGATGATCTCAGACACAAGCGTCGCAGCAGAAGCCACGATGAACCTGCCCGGCTCGGCGATGATTTCGATGTCATCAGGGAAGAGCCGGGTGATCTCGGAATTCAGGAGCCTGGCCAGCGATTCGAAATGGGGCACTCCTGCGTCGTACGGCGCGGGGAACCCGCCCCCGAGATCGACGAGATTGAGCGGGAACCCCTTCTTCCGCGCGTCGTTCAGGATTGTCGAAGCGATGTCGAGCGCAACCGTGTAGTTATCAAAATTCGTGCACTGGCTCCCCACGTGGAAACTGATCCCCTCGACCTTGAGCCCCATGTCAAACGCCTGCTGTATGAGCTGCTGCGCGTCTCCCGGTTCGGCACCGAATTTTGTGGCCATTTCGACCTGCGAGCCGGTGTCGGGCACCTTGAGCCGGAGCACCAATCCCGCCGTGTCGCAGTGGTGCTTGAGCTTTATCAACTCGGCGTTGTTGTCGTACGTTACCAGGGGCTTGTACTGCTTTATCTTCGCAAGCGTCGTCCGGTCTTTGATCGTATTGGAGAATATGATCTTGTCCCAGACGAAGCGCTTCTTTTCCTTCCTGTCAAAGTGCTTGATGTACTGGTAGACCTGCATGAATTCGTTGTACGACGCAACATCGAAACTCGATCCCTCTTCGAACAGCGTTTCGATGATCTCCTGCTGCGAATTGGCCTTTACCGCATAATAACACTGTACCCGCGGCAGTTGCTTCTTGAACGTCCGGTAGTTTTCCCGGAGTATGTCGTGATCGACAATAAAGAGGGGGGAGCCATGCTCCCCCACGAGCCTCAGGAGTTCCTCGCGTCTGTCCACTCTTCTCTCCAGGTAATTGGTTACAGGTTCGGGAAGCGGGTCCGCCTCAAAGCTTTTTCATGAGGGATTTCAACTCCTCGACTTCCTTGTTGTTCTCAAGATACGACTCGATCAGTTTCTTACGCAGCTCGTCGCCCCGTTCGTACAGCCGCTTCAGCTTCTTGGGCTTCGTCGTCTGGAGGACGTATGCCACAAGGAGCGGAAATGCCACCGTGACGTCAACGTATGCGGTGACGCTCTGCTCGAGCTTCGTGGGGTCGATCTTCCCCCACGTCACGGCCTCTCCGGGAGGCGCGCCGGAGAGCCCGCCCGTGTCGGGGCGCGCNNTCATAATCCTGCCCGGCCTCCGGGATCATCAGGACTTCCTGTATCTGCGGCTCGGTCTGGAGAAGGAAATTCTTCGGGCTCCCCCCTCCGATGAGGAGAACGCCGGTCTTCCCTTTCTCGTATCTCTTGGCGTTGAGTATGATGGCCGTCGAATCGTTGACGTCGATGCTCGGGTTGATCTTCAGCTTGAACTGGCCTTTGAGCCCACCCGCTTCAGCAAGAAGCTCCAGCCCCGCCACGTTCATGCCGATCGTCGAGTCTCCCGGAGAGGATGTAAACACCGGTATCCCGTTCCTATATGCCGCCGCCAGGACGCTGACCTCGCCGATCTTGTTCTTCTTTTCATACTCGTTGAGGATTTTTCCCAGGTGATGGTAATATTCACGCGTTCCCATCTCTTTCTGGAATTCGGGGCGCAGCATGATCTTCCGGAGTATCCGGTCGGTCGCCATCAGGACGTCCTGGTAGTCGAACAGGACGTCATAGATCCGGGTCACACCCTTCTCGTGCAGGTCGACGTCGTCTACCTCGTGTGTGCCCCGGAAAAGCGGCATATTGAGGGCGAAGTGCATGTCGTGGTACATGTTGGCCCCCGTCGAGACCAGCCAGTCCACGAACCCGTGGTTCATGAGGGGGATAATCGTGGACGGTCCGAGGCCGGCCGGGGTCAATGCGCCTGCAATGCTCAGACCGACCGTGACGTCCTTCTGCGAGTATTTTTCGCTCAGCAACTGACACGCCGCCCGGAGCCTTCCCCCGTTGTAGGCATCCATATTGTCGATGACGCTTGCAACACCGCTCTTCTTCGTGATCGGTTTGGGAAGGACTCTTTTCCCGGAGAGATACGAGTGTTTGTCATGATGGTGCTTCATGGAGTGGTCCATGTCATATCCTTCGTTGAGTGCGACGTGGTGTGAGGGTTCTGAAGAGCGTAAATCCGGGCCCAGAGTTCATTGTAGACGCAGGGAAAAACAGCCAAAACAAGGAATGCGGCTCAAATTTAACACAGAATGGCCTCATTCGCAAGTAGTCGATCGGGTCTAAGGTTGACTCTGGTTGCGGCGCAGATTAAATTCCGCACGATCATACGAGGATTGACTTGAAACTATCAGCCGGTCAGACGATAACGTGGCTTCTTGACGGAGACCCCGCCATTCGCTGGCAAACAATGCGTGATCTGAATGGGGCACCGACGAAGACATTTGAGCGGGAAAGGAGGAGGGTTGAGCGGGACGGCTGGGGAGCCAGATTGCTTGCGAAGCAAGGGCTGAACGGAAGGTGGGCCGGCGGACGGTCGTCTGACGGCGGCCTTTACACACCAAAGTGGATCTCAACGACGTACACGATGCTGCTGCTTCGCGACTTCGGCCTCCCGCCTGAGAACCCGAACGCGCTCAAAGCGTGCAAGCTCCTTCTGGATGAGGGGCTTCAGCACGACGGCGGGATCAGTTACGGTTCATTTGCAGAACGGACAGAGAGGGGCGAGACGTGCATATCGGGGATGGTTCTCTCCATTCTCTCGTATTTCGGATTCGAAGACGTGCGGCTCCAAACGATTGCGGGCTACCTCCTTGAACAACAGATGCCGGATGGTGGATGGAACTGCAGGCGACCCGCCGGCGCGACACACAGCTCGGTCAATACGACAATCTCTGCGCTGGAAGGGTTGCGGCACTACGAGCTCACCCGTCCAAAAGATCTCCAAGCGATACGCCGGGCCCAGGCCCGGGGGCGCGAGTTTCTCCTCGCGCACAGGCTGTTCCGTTCACACCGGACGGGGAATATCATGAAATCTGAGTTCCTCCGGTTTTCGTTTCCTCCGCGCTGGCACTACGATATATTGCGGGCACTCGACCACTTCCGGTCAGTCGATGCGCCGCGGGACCCGCGGCTCGAGGAAGCAATCGATATCGTGCGGGGCAAACAGCGTGATGACGGGCGCTGGCGGCTGGAACATTCACACAAGGGAAGGGTGTTTTTCACGCTTGAATGGGACGGCACACCGAGCCGCTGGAACACGCTCCGGGCACTGCGGGTGCTGAAGTGGTGGGAAAGCCTTGCTGGGTGACCGGGCAAAACCGTTTGAGCCGGTTGAGAAGTTCACATGAATTGCTGAGTACCCCATGTCGATTCCTTGATCTACAACTTCTTCTGGTATCTACGGCCCATCGACAACTTGGAAGGCGACTCTGGGTTTCGAACCTCACTGGTATCCACGGCACTTGGCAGTATGGGATTGAGAAGGGATCTCCCACCCTCCTATTCATACTACACTCAGCTTGGCGTCGGGCTTTTCACGAATTCATAGTCATAATCGATCAGGGAGTTCCTCTTACCCCGCACCCGCGTCCATTGTCCCGGGAGGGGCCGGAACGGGTTGAGGATGTACACTCCGGAGTCGCAATAGCTGTTGAGATAAGTCCCGTTGCCGGGGGGATGGAAGAAAGCACATTTCCATGTCGTCATTCCCGGGACCCAACTTCGTCTTGATTTCTTTGACAAAACTGTGACAACAGTGAGGGTCTGAATCTCTACGTTGAGACTGAGATACGCGGAGGGTCCTGCTATGCAAAAGGTCATACGAGGTGCGGTGATTGCGGCATTCCTTGGTTTTGTCGCGGGCGCAAGTGCTGGCTGCTCAGCAATCGGCTACGTCGTCGGCGGGGCAATTGATGGGGGCATGATTCAAGAAGTGGACGCCCTTTCCGTCACAAGAACGGTAGACGGTTCAGGCCTTGAGCACTCTTCCTGGGACGAAGCCCATCTGGCATCACTTGTGAAGGAAGCTTCCCCAGGGGAAAGATCAAGCGTCCAGGTGGTCACCCGGGATAGCTCGTTCGAGGGAAACTTCCTCACTGTCGACACGGCACTCGGCATACTTCGTGAACCGGCAGACACAGCGAGTGCGGGATTTCTTCGGAGTGAGTTGGTGAACATGACTGTTCAAAGCCGCATCCTGACACATGTCAGAGGCAGAGTCCTGGGGCGAACAGGAAAAACTGTGCTGGTCTGGGTTGATCGAAACGAGCGCAGACGGCTCCCCATCGACGCAAATGTATCAATCCGAAGCGAAAGGGGAGTTCCTGGCGACGGAGCCCCGGAATTGCCCGGCGTCTCTGGACGTCTCGTCCGGGTTCCTGGTCTTGTGATCGGGGAAGAATCTCCTCCTTTGTTCTTTGCCTTCGGCGACGTGGAACGGATAAGCGTTGTACGTTCTGCCGGGTGGGGGACGGCCCGGTGGGTTGGAGTCGTAATCGGCGCCGTCCTCGATGTGAAGATGATTATAGGGTTGATAAATCTCGGTAGTGCAGGCAGTTCCGCTCCATGACACTTCGCCCTGCAGGGTTTGGTATGTTGTGCTAGAACTTCTCCCTGGAGCCACATGAAAAGTATCCTATCAGCGCTTGTCCTCCTGGCCTTGGTCGTTCCACTGACGGGTTGCAGCGTGATCGGTGGTGCCATAGGAGCTTCGATCGATTCTTCAAAACCCGATCCCGTCGTGTTCTCCCGAACGAGGAGTACGGACAGCGTAAGAATTGGTGAAGAAACGACCGTCTCCACCCTGGACGACAGCACACTGTCTGGCGAATGCGCGGGTTTTAGACAAGCCCAGGCAGAGCAATACCAACAGACCTACCAAAAGTGGCTTGACACTACTTCATCGGGGAAGATCATGCCCTTGCTCTGGAAGAAGATGACACTCGCTGGACACAGCTCAAGACCACAACCCAACGATGCTGGACGTATCAGATTCGATTGTCGGGTGGTAGGATTTGATCCGTCAAAGATCCTTGTCGCCACTATGAAGGGGAGCGAAGGACGACCATTACCACTCGCGCTCGTTGACACGCTTTTTGTGGATGAGCAGAATCTGCTCACCGGCCCCACGCTGCGTCATATCGTGGAGGATGAACTTCCACCGCTTTTGTCTATGATAGGCCTTCGCCAGGGGAGGGACACGCTCTGGGTCCCGCTTGATCGAGTGAGGCGTGGTTATCAGAAATCCTCCAAGAATGCGACGCAAGTAGGATTTCTCATCGGACTCGGCGTGGACGTGTGCGTTGTCATCGTCGGCTTGGCGATGACCCATTTCACGTGGACCTTGTGGCCCTCGAAATGATACAGAAGCTTTGACCTCTTGGTCGTCTTCACGACTGCCAAGAAGTGGGTGGTCACGCAAAATCTTTATCAGTCCAAAGCTCCGTCTTTCACTTCTTGTTGATATATACAAGTAGGAGGGTACCTTCGCGAACAATGCAATGTACCGGAACTGCAACGGAGAACCTCCGGATTCGTAAGCAACAAAAACAGATGTTTGTCAATGACCGGAGAACTAGTCGGTAGAAACCTCGGGAAGTTCCCGAGCAAAGTGGAGCGTGGAGAGTCACAGGATGAAGGTGGGCTTATCCGCAAGTCTGTTTGTATCATGGATTGCACTTACTGGTGAACCTCAATTCGGTTACAATAGGAGTTACGACAATGGTTCGAAGACCCATTTTGACCCTTTTCTGCCTCGGAGTGTCTTTGTTCTGTGTCGGATGCTACAACACTTCGCAGTTGACGCGCGATCAGATGCTTCCGGGGACTGATTACGACATTTGCAGTGTCATCACGACAGCCGGCGATAGTGTGGCGCTGAAGGAGATATCCGGAAGGAGCGGAATGATCAAGGACTCGACGATAGTCGGCTTAACCGACACTGGCAAACTGGTTAAGATTCAGCTCTCCCGTGTACAATCTGTTCGGGTCAACGAATTTGCCATGGGCGAAACGATTCTCTTGGCCTTCGGGGGGCTGGTCGTAGCTTCCGGGATATTAGTATGGATGGCTGGAGGGCCTCTGGCGCAGTGATCATGGTCGGAATCACTGCACTATGGTGCATCCCGACAGCGGCCGTCTCGTAGGCTATGACAGCGACGTACGTTGGTAGCCCAAATCACGTAGAGACTGTCGACAGGGCAATACAAATCGGCCTCGATGCCGGCTTCACCAAATCGAAGATCTCGGCTGAGGACCTCCGGATGCATCTTGAGTACGGCGTCTACGAGGAGGATTACGCGATAAAACCGGGCGTTCCGGGTACACACTTTCCGTTACCGAGGTCGAAGGAACCGAACTTTTCATTAGGCGGGCAATTTCCGTTCAGCAGGATCCCATACGGGGTGCTGCCGTCCTTCACAAATTCATCACGCTCCTCTTCGAGATCGTTCATGTCTTCCACGGATGCCACCATGAAAAGAATCCTATCAGCGCTTGTCCTCTTGGCCTTGGTCGTTCCACTGACGGGTTGCAGCGTGATTGGGCTCGCGATCGGTGCCGGGGAAGATGACCGCGCCTCGAGTGAATTCAGGCAGCTCACCACGCTGGATGAGCTCTCTACAGGATCTTCCGTAACCCTGGTCACCACACACGGTGATACGCTCAAAGGAGAACTGGTTGGATTGAAGGAAATCCGGGAGTACAACAAAATCTATCACGAAAAAGTCTCAGGCACCCCACTGGGCGATGTCGTCCCTGCAACTCAAGCACAGGTGACAGTCGTGGCTCATGAGAAGGCTCAACTCATGGGGGCCCGAGAGAAGAGATTCCGGGCAAAGGTTCTCGCATTCGATCCAGGGGTCGTCCGCCTGATGCCGGTCACGTCCGGATACAGCCCGGTTCTCCACCTCTCAGCACTGGACTCCCTTGTGAGCGATGGGGGGCACTCCATCGACTCCGCAACGCTGAATGCAATGATCAGAGAGAGTCGCGTCCCCTTCATCTCGGAAGTTGGAATTGTAAGTCCTCAAGACACTCTCTGGCTTCCGGCCGACGAAATCAGCTTGATCCTCCATGAATCCTCAAGCAATGGGGCCGTTAAGGGCCTTATCATCGGAGCTGCGGTTGATGTCGCGGTTTATTTCTTGGTATTAAGAAATGTCAGAGTGGGGCTCTCCGGAAAGTGGACCTTCTGAACAGGGTCAACAAGTGCTCGGGGGCAGTTTCGTTCTTCGTTGATTCTGGCTGACGATTTCTGAAGCGTCGACCGACCGTGGTATAGTAGAGTTTGTCCATCTCAAAACTCTCATTCCCAGCTCTTGACTACCGATGGGGCCCACGTGAACATGGGTGGCGGCGTTGAACTCCCCGAGAACCCGAGCTCTGTTCTGAGCGTCGTTCATCCGAGCGAAGAGATCCTCATCCATAGGTGCTCCTCAGTTCCAGATGTTGTTTCGGCGCATTCAACACCGCAGAATCCCAGTCAGGCGAACCGTCGTAGGGCTTCCAGTGCTTCCTGTCAGCTGAGACACTTGAAAGCGTCGGCATCACCTATCGGGGCTTGTTTTCTCACCTCGCACCCGCATCCATTGTCCCGGGAGGGACCGGAACGGTCTAAGGGTTAATGACGAGTCACAGGGAATCGTTACGGGGAGAAAGTCCAATTGGTCTGGCATGGGAGATCATTACGCGGAGGAAACACATTAACCGCAGAAGACTGAAGCAAAAAGGCGTCACGCCCTGTGTGACATGACCAAGAAGGTTATCTCTCATTGGAGGATGGCGGTTTCCAGGAATCGGAAACGCGCAGGGGGTGTTTTCCTGAATCTGACACTTAATGCCGGGCCAGTGAGGAGTTTAGTGCGTTGCTGTTGAAATTCCCGACAGCACCAAGCTCAAGAATTGGCACAAGAATTGACGATCGAATACTCGCCTTGGGGGAAGGACACACCGTTAAATGACCAAGAGGTCGCAATGACTCCCGGCATCGGCTTTCTCGCCCTCATGGGCATCCTCTTTATCGGCTACGTCGTATTCTTGATCCAACAAAACAAGCTCCAGGATGAG
>PMJQ01000035.1:10104-11110 GCA_003157485.1 Ignavibacteriota bacterium | reverse complement strand
GCGCCGGCATCGACGATGATGTCGGCCATGCGGTATGCATTCTCGCGGGAACGGAGCAGCGATGTGATCCGATCGCGGAGTTTTCCGTCCGGGAGGAGCGAACCGTCCTCCGCCGCGATCATGGGGCGGCCGCTGATGCCGCGGAGGCGCCCGACCAGCACGTCGACGGAGACTTCAAGATACACGAGAACGCCGGACCGCTGTACGATGGCAAGCGATACGGGATCGGTGAGCGCGCCCCCTCCGGCCGCAACGACGATCCCGTTCTGCGCGGAAAGGAGAAGAAGTTCACGCCTCTCCAGGGCGCGGAACGCAGGTTCCCCCTTCTCCATGAATATCCGGGGGATCGCCATTCCCTCCTTCTCCTCGATCACCGTGTCAAGATCTATGAACCGCACCCCGAGAGCAGACGCGAGAAGGGGGCCAATCGTGCTCTTGCCGCTCCCCATGAACCCGGTGATGAAAATCCGTCCGGGGCGGTCCCCGCCCTGAGGATTCATGATTCCTCCCTGCGGGACAATTCCCAGAGAACGACAATCATGTCGACCCCCCGGTGTGTCACCGGAACGGGACGTCCGTTTGCGGAGAACCCCCGGCTCGACGCCAGGAGGATGAAGTCCCTGCCGATCTCCCTCCCTGGATCGGTGAGGAGAAAGACCCCGCCAGGGCGGAGCATCATCCGTGCAAGCGACAGGAGGGGCTCGAAGTTCATCCGTTCATAGGCGATGTCGGCGCCGGCGATGACGTCAAACGTTTCCGGAAGATCCGGCCTCCGCCAGTCGAGCCTCCGAAACGTCACGCGGGCGAGCTCCACCGGGGTGAGGTTCAGCGCCGCGTTGTACCGGGCGAACTCCAGCGCATCGTCTTCGTAGTCCGTCATCGTGACTGAGGCTCCCGCCTGCGCCGCCGCAATCCCCGCCAGGCCGAGGCCGCACCCGAGCTCCAGGAGGTCCCCGCCGGCGATCCCCGGCCTGCACCGCAGATGGCCGGCGAGAACGGGAGAGGA
>PMJQ01000035.1:0-10054 GCA_003157485.1 Ignavibacteriota bacterium | reverse complement strand
GTGCTGACGTTGATGACCGTGTCACCGTACCGTATGACGCGCGTTGTGAACACGTCGGTGGATTGAAACTGGAGGTCCCTGAACTTCATCTCAAATATCCCCTCGAAGGAATTCAGAAACCGGTAGCTGATGCCGCCGAGGACGTGGATCGCAAATCCGGGCTTGTCCTCCACCGAGGCCGCCTCAACGCCGCCAAGCGAATAGGTGCGCCTGCCCAGGTACACACCCCCACCCCCCCCCATATAGACGCCGAAGTATTCTCCGGAAAGGGGGATGATGAAGTAGCCCGTCAGTTCGATCGGGATCGCTGTGTACCCGTCCGCGGTGGGAATTGTCGTCCCGCCGAGCGTGCTCGTCCCCCGGCTCCTGATGTAGTCCGTGGACAATCCGACGGCAAGGCTGGTCTCGGGAATTCTGTACCGGATCTCGGCGCCGTACCCGAATGTCCCGGTCAGGTCGAAGGTGTTCCCCTGTGCAACGGGGTCGGCTGCATCGGGGGTGACGTAGATGAGGGAACTCGTTGTGAGGTTCCCTTTCAGGATGATCGAGAGGGGTCCGTCGCCGGCGCGCAGCGGCGGCGCCGCAAGAGCCGTCATGGCGGCGGCAAGGAGGAGCCCCGCACTCCTCCCCCGCATGCGGCCTCTATCTGTAGAAGTTATCCCGTTTGTCTTCAATGTCGGCCTTCTCCTTCAGCCTCGTGACCCACTCCGACAGGAAGCGATTCCGTTTCTCCTGCATCGTGCGCGAGCGCAGGACTTCCTTCTGTGCGGCGAACGCGCTCGAATCGAACGCCGTCCTGCCGAGAAGCTGTATGAGGTATGCTCCGCGGACGCCGGACACCGGGGGAGAGATCTGCCCCGCCGAAAGTCCGGTGGCCGCGCCGATGAAGGCCGGATCGCGTCCCACGCCGGGGATCGTCCCCGCGGCCGTGAACGACCCGGTCCGCTGGACCGCGAGGCGAGGATCGATGGCGCTCAGTTTCGTCAGGCTGTCACCCGGCGCAAGCTTCGCCCTGGCTTCAGATGCCAGCTCTTTCGCCCTCTCCATCTTCTTTTTCCGGAGCTCGAGCGGCTTCAACGATTCCTTCACCTCGTCGAACGGCCGCACGCCCGCATCCTTCGACTCGGCCACGCAGAGGACAACCGATCCGTTCGCAATCGTGTAGGGTTCGCTCACGGCCCCCACTTTCGCGCTGAACGCCCAGCGGCTCGCGGCCTCGTTGACGCCGACGCCGGGGATCACCATTGTCTTTTCCTCGACCTGCGCCTCCCGGACATCGAGCCCCGTCTGCTGTGCTTCCTTTGTGAACTCCGATTCGCGGGCGTTGTAGGCAAAATCCTTCGCCCTGTCGGCGATGTCATTCTTGCTCTGCGAGCTCGAGGTGATCTTCATGAGGACGTGGGCGAGCTTCACATCGCGGTCCTCGCGCCCGAGAATCCTGATGATGTGCAGCCCGAACGGCGTGCGCACGGGACCGACGATCTCGCCCGTCTTTCCCCCGAACACTGCCTTCTCAAACGCGGGGACCATCCGTCCCTTCGTGAACCAGCCGAGGTCGCCGCCGCTCTGCGCGTTCGATCCGTCCTTCGAGTACTCGCGGGCCAGCGCCGCAAAATCTTTTCCCCCGCGCGCCTGCCTGGCGACGTCGGCGGCAAGCGTCTTCACCGCAGCCGAGTCGGGCGTCTGAAGCGGGAGGAGAATGTGCGCCGCATGGACGTATTCGTTCGTTCCCTTCTTCACTTCGAGGACCTTGACGAGGTGCAGCCCCTCCGGATCCTCGACCGGGCCGACCACAGACCCGGGGGAAGCGGCGAACACCGCGTTGTCAAGCGCGGGGCTCAGCTCGCCGCGGTGAAACACGACGCCGCTGTCGGGCCTGTCGGAGTAGGTATACACGAGATTCAGAAAATCAGCTCCGTTTTTCGCCTTCGAGGCAACGTCTTCCATGTCTCTCCGCCGGGTGGAGGTATCAGCCGACGACGCCTTCTCGACGAAGAGGACGTACTTCAATTTCCGCGAGGCATCAAACTTGTACTGATCGATGTTCTCTTTGTAATATCCCCGCAGATCGTCGTCGGTGAGCTGCACGTCGGCGTCCTTGACGAGGACCGAGGGATCGAAGAGCGCATACNNTTCGCCCCGTACTGGGGATCCCTGCCGTTCGGGTCCTGGATGTACTGATTGGGGTTCGTGAGCACCTGCTCGTACATCTCTCTGTTAAAATTGCCTGTGGAGTCTGTAAAGTTCCTTCGAAGCTCCTGCGGAGGATTGTCGCCGAAAACCCAGTCCCGAAGCTCCTGATCGCTCACCGTGATCCCGAGGCGCTTGACCTCCTCGGCCACAAGGCGTTCCGTCACGATGGACTGCCACGCCTGGTCCCGGATCTCCCGGCTCGTCGCGTCGTCGGGCTCCTGACCGGACTGCGCCTTGGCATTGTCGCTCATGGTCTTGACAAGCTCGGAGAACTCGCGGTAGGTGATCTTCTTGCCGTTTACCTTGCCCACGAAGTCCTGCTGTCCTCCGCGGATACCCAGGTAATCCATCCCCCACTCAAAGACAATCGTTATAAGAAAGGCAATGAGCAGTCCGAACAAAATCACTGGCATGCTGTCACGCATGCGCGTCATTATAGGCATACGAAAGTGCAACCTCCTCGATCAGGGGAAAGAGACAACGGGAACGAAAAAAAATATAACTGAAACGTCCAGCAAAAGCAACGCTTTTCTCGTTGACTTTTAGTCACCACAGGAGTATATTTGTAAGCTTGGACGAACAGTTGGGTTTCCCTTCCACGCATCAGTTCCCCGTACGGTCGACCTCGGAGGCTTCGTAGTGAAAAAATACGTCGGAAGAATCATACTCATTGTCGCGTGCGTTTTTGTCGCGGTCTATTACCTCTACCCCACGTGGAAGGACTACAATCTCCGCCAGCAGATGAACACCCTGCGCGGAGCGGACAGTCTTCAGTACGTCACGAACCACGATGCGGACATCCGCGACGCGCGGGCACGGCGCATCAAGCTCGGCCTCGATCTCCAGGGGGGGATGCGCGTCGTCCTCGAAGTCAACGTCCTGAAACTCATCGAGGACCTTGCCAAGAACAAAGACGACGTCTTCGAGCAGATCATGAAAGAGGTCCGCGCCGAGGCGCGGACATCCGAGGAGTCGCCGGTCCTCCTCCTCCGCCGGAAGTTCGAGGCGCGCCAGATCAGGATGAGCCGGTATTACAGGAATCTCCGCGACACCAACGACGACATCTACAAGTTCCTCGAAGACGAGTCCACGAAGGCGATCGACAGGGGGATGGAGATCGTCAGGAACCGCGTGGACCAGTACGGCGTGTCCGAGCCGTCGATCCAGAAACTGGGCGAAACCAGAATCATCGTCGCGCTCCCCGGGGTGACCAAGGAAGCCGAGGTCAGGCAGCTCCTTCAGGGCACGGCCCTCCTGGAATTCAAGCTCCTGAAAGAGCCCGAAGTCGCCTACCGGATCGCCGAGGCGATTGACAAGCAGCTTGCGTCGACCGCCGGGACCGACACGCTCCTCACGGACAGCCTCCTGGCGGGGACGACGTCGCCCGACACCTCCCTGAGCGACAGCACGAAGGCCGATACGACGAAGATCGCGACGCCCGAAGGGGAGCTCTCGCAGGAGCAGTTCGCACGGAAACATCCGTTCTTCTCCGTCGCGATTTACAACGAGCAGTTCAAAGGCGAATTCCTCGTCGTCGAGGACAACAAGGAGAAGGTGCGCCGCATTCTCGCCAGGGACGACGTCCAGAAGCTGATCCCGAACGACATGGAATTTCTCTGGAGCGCCAAGACGCAGACGTTCGGCGAAAAAGGACAGGAAAAGAAATTCTTCAGGCTCTATCCGGTGAAAAAGACTCCCGAACTCACCGGCGGGGTCGTCGTCAACGCGAAATGGCAGATCGACCCGAACTACAACCGGCCGATCGTGACGATGGAGATGAACGACGAGGGGTCGCGCGAGTGGGCCCGGATTACCGGCGCAAACATCAACAAGCGGATCGCGATCGTCCTCGACAACACGGTCTTTTCCGCCCCCAACGTCATCAGCAAGATCACCGGCGGGCATTCGCAGATCGAAGGGATGGAGAGCGAGGCCGAGGCCCGGCTTCTTGAAATCGTCCTGAAGGCCGGCGCGCTTCCCGCCCCCGTCGACATCATCGAACAGCGGTCCGTCGGACCGTCACTCGGCGACGACTCCATCCGCGCCGGCATGACGTCGTCGGCGGTCGCCATCGGGCTCACGGTGATCTTCATGGGGCTTTATTACAGGACGGGCGGCATGGTGGCGGATGTCGCGCTGATGTTCACCGTCATCTTCCTTCTCGCGGTCCTTGCCGCGTTCAGCGGCACGCTCACGATGCCGGGCATCGCGGGAATCATCCTGACGCTCGGCGTCGCCGTCGACGCCAACGTGCTGATCTATGAGCGCATACGGGAGGAGACCGCGTCGGGGAAAACACCCCGGGCGGCGATCGACGCGGGCTACAGCAAAGCGTTCACCGCGATTTTCGATTCCAACCTGACAACGCTCCTCACCGGCATTATCCTCTACCAGTTCGGCACGGGACCGGTGCAGGGCTTCGCGCTGACGCTGATGATCGGCATCGTCGTCAGTCTTTTCAGCGCCATCGTCATCACGCGCGTTGTGTTCGACATGATGGTCGACCGCTCCGGCGTCGCCGTCAACTTCGGTTAACTCGCAAAAGGGATTCAGGATATGAGGTTCTTCGGAAAGACAAGTATTGATTTCATGGGAAAGCGGCGGATCTGGTACGCCGTGTCCGCGACGGTGATCGGCCTGGGGATGCTCTCCCTTATCGTCAAAGGGGTGAACTACGGGATTGACTTCCTGGGCGGAACCGAGATCGTGGTCCGCTTCCAGAACAACGTCGACGTCGGCGATGTCCGCACGGCGATGGACAGGGCCGCCTTCACAAAAGCGGAGATCAATACGTTCGGCAGCGACCGGGACATCCTGATCCGGACCCCGGAGCAGGGGGAAGGAAATATCATCGGCGACCGGATACGTGGAGGGCTTCAGACCCAGTTCCCCTCGAACCCGTTCACCGTCCAGAAGGAGGACAAGATCGGCCCCAAGATCGGCGCCGAGCTGAGGCGCGACGCGATTTACGCCGTTCTCGCCTCCCTTGTGGCGATCCTCCTGTACCTGGGATTCCGGTTCAAGTTCCTCTGGGCAGCCGGCGCCGTCACCGCGCTCTTTCACGACGTCCTGCTGACGCTGGGGCTGGTCTCGATATTTGACGGGCTGATCCCTCACCTGAACCTGGAGTTCAATCAGACGATGGTTGCGGCGTTCCTGACGCTCGTCGGGCTCTCCAACAATGACACCGTCGTGATCTTCGACAGGATCCGGGAGAACCAGAAACTCTTCAAGAGCCTCGACCTCGTCACCCTCATCAACAAGAGCGTCAACGAGGTGCTGAGCAGGACCATCATCACGTCCGGCACCGTGTTCGTCGTTCTTGCGGTGCTCCTGGTGTTCGGCGGCGAGGTGATACGCGGCTTCGCCTTCGCCTCCCTCGTCGGCATCGTGACGGGAACGTATTCGTCCATTTACATCGCCAGCGCCCTCGTCGTCGAGGTCGTGACAAAGACGAAGTCCAAGGGCAAACTGATCGACTGACCGGCAATGAACTTCACGACTACACAGCGGGGCGCCATCACCGTCATCTCCCTCCAGGGAAACCTCATGGGGGGCCCCGACGCCTCGGCGCTCAACAGCACGCTTCATGACCTGGTCACGAAGGGGACGAGGCGGGTCGTCGTCGATCTCCACGAAGTCCAGTTCATGAACAGCTCGGGGCTCGGTATACTCATCGGGGGGGCAAGCACGATGAAGAACGCCGGCGGAGGGCTCGCCATCGCCGGCGCCTCGGAAAAGATCCTCGCGCTTATCACGATTACGCGCCTGGGAAAAGTGCTCGCAACATACCCGACCGTGGATGCCGCGGTGGCGAGCTTTCCGCAGTAATTGCTTCCTGAGTGAAAATCCCCCACCTTTGCTCCCGGAAAGGCCGGGGGTTTTTTGTGTTCGCGCCGTTGTTTCACATCCCGTCTGATGCGCAATGCCAGTCCAGATTATCGTCGGCGCCCAGTGGGGCGATGAGGGAAAAGGAAAGGTCGTCGATCTCCTCTCGGAGGGGGCCGACATCGTCGCCCGGTATCAGGGGGGAGCCAACGCCGGCCATACCGTCTGCATAGGCGAGAAGCAGTACATCCTTCACCTTATCCCTTCAGGGATGTTCCATGAGAACATCACCTGCGTCATCGGAAACGGGGTCGTCATCGATCCCGTGGCCCTGATGGGGGAGATCGCCCAGCTCCAGGAGGCAGGCGTGAGCATCACCGGGAGGCTCCTCGTCAGCCACAACGCCCACCTCATCATGCCGTATCACAAGCTCCTGGACACGATCCGGGAGCGGATCTCCGAGAAGATCGGCACCACCGGACGCGGGATCGGTCCCGCCTACATCGACAAGGCCATGCGGACGGGGATCAGGATCGTGGATCTCCTCGACAGGGACGAGCTGGCAAGAAAACTCACCGCCAACATCAACGAGAAGAACCAGATCCTCACAAAGATCTACGGCGAATCGAAGCTCGACATCGACGCGATCATCGCGGAGTACCAGGAGTTCGACAAGAAGATCGACGAGTACATCACCGACACCTCCGCATACCTGAACGCGGCGATTGCCGGCGGAAAACTGATCATCGCCGAGGGGGCGCAGGGCGCACTTCTTGACATCGACCACGGCACGTATCCCTACGTCACGTCGTCGAACCCGACGTCGGGGGGCGCGTGCACCGGGCTGGGGATTCCCCCGACCGCGATCAACGATATTGTCGGCGTTGTCAAGGCCTATTCCACGCGCGTCGGGAACGGCCCGTTCCCCACCGAGCTTCAAGACGCAACAGGCGAGCGGCTGCGGGCCCTGGGACACGAATTCGGAGCGACGACGGGACGGCCCCGTCGCTGCGGCTGGTTCGACGCCGTGGCGCTGAAGTACAGCGCCATTGTCAACGGGATCACGCGCATCGCCGTGACGAAGCTCGACGTCCTGGACGAATTTGACGAGATCAACGTGTGCACGGCCTATGAGCTCGCCGGCAGGAGGCTCCGGTCATTTCCGACCGACGCCAAGACGCTGGAGAACGTGCGCCCCGTGTATGAAACACTCCCCGGGTGGCGCTCGGACATCGCGGGAGCAAGGGCGCCGGGCGACCTTCCGCCGAACGCGCGTGCGTACGTGGAGACGCTCGGGCGCATCACCGGGACAAAGGTCTGGCTCGTGTCGGTCGGCCCGCGGCGCGACCAGACAATCACTCTCCCCTGAGACGCCGAATCCGCATGAAGAATCCCTTCTCCGGACTTCCCCTCGGCCAGGCGGGTAATTTCAAGATCGCCCTCCTGGCATTCGCGTCCCTCTTCGTCCTGGGAACGCTCTTCTATTCCCAGCGCATCACGAACCATCTTCTCGAGCGGGAGCGCCAGGTCGTCGGGCTCTACGCGAAATCGTACGAATACATATCGAGCCCCCGATCCTCGTCCGGGGATTTCACGTTCCTCTTCGAGGAGGTCATCAGGACTGTCGATTTTCCCGTCATACTCACCGATTCGGCAAACGTCCCCATACAAGGATACTGGAAGAACATCAACGTTGACAGCACGCTGAGCCGGGAGCAGCAGCTCGAATACGTGTCAGGGCTCCTCCGGAAAATGGACGAAGAGAACACGCCGATAAAGATCGCGCCCTACGACACCGTGGTTCTGAATTATGTCCACTACGGCGAATCGGAACTCGTCGCCCAGCTGCGCTGGCTCCCTGTTCTTGAAATCATACTCGCCGCCGTGTTCATCATCGTCGCCTACGTCGGCTTCAGCTACATCAAGCGGACCGAGCAGAGCAACATCTGGGTGGGGATGGCCCGGGAAACCGCGCACCAGCTCGGCACCCCCCTCTCGAGCATGATCGGATGGCTCGANNGACGTTACAAGGCTCAACAAGGTCGCCGCCCGGTTCTCCAAGATCGGCTCCCGCACGGACCTCAAAGAGGAGGATGTGAGCGAAGTGATCCAGGGGGTGATCACCTACATCGCCAAACGCATCCCCCGCTCCGGCAAGAAGGTCGACCTCCTCATCGAAACCCCCGGCATATTCCCCGCGGACATCAACAGGGAACTTTTCGAGTGGGTGATCGAAAACCTCATGAAGAACGCGCTCGATGCAATGGAGGGCGCCGCGGGAAAAATCACGTTCAGGATTTCACAGGTGGTGGGAAAGACGACGATCGACGTGACGGATACCGGGAAGGGGATCGATCCGAAATTCCACAAGGAAGTGTTCAGGCCCGGCTACAGCACAAAGAAGAGGGGATGGGGACTGGGACTGAGCCTCTCCAAGAGGATCATCGAGGACTACCACAAGGGGAAACTCTTCGTCAGGCAGAGCGCCCCGGGCGAGGGAACCACATTCAGAATTCGGCTGGGGTAGAGAACCCGCCTCCCGCGGCCGGTATTCACTCTCCAGGCTCGCGGGGCCGCACATCCGGATCCTTATTGTTTGTCAAGTACTTCGGGCTCGAGCCTGGGCTTCAGCCACCCCAGGAGCTTCCCCTCCCTGTCAAGCCGGGCGACTTCCTCCACCGCAGCATCCTTGTTTACCCCTTTGGCCTGCCCGTAAGTCTTGATGATGCTCCTGATCCCGGCAATATCATATTCGGTTTTGTCGCGGGAGCCGGGATGCGCAAGCTCGCGCCGCGTCCAGCCGGCAATGAACATGACGAAGAAATCCGGGTTGACCGTTGTGAGAGTATTGATGTATGAATGGAACCGCAGCGACACGTTCGGCGCCCGCCGGGCCCAGGTCATCAAGAACATGTTGGCCGCCTCCCGTTTGCCGTTTTCGCCGTCGTACGGCGCGGATTCCAGGAAGTCAATACACTTGAGTATCTGAGGCTGATACTTCGCGTAATCCTCCTTCGTCTCGAACGAATACGCCTTCGGGACTTCAAATCCCTGCGAGTGCAACGTGCCTGGACCTGCTATCAGCGAGACAAAGACCACTACCGCCAGCGCTCTGAGCATCAGGTGTTCCTCACGAAAAGATTCTTGATTCCGCTCGCGAGCCGCAGGCACGCGCAACGGTCACTGTGAGCTCGGGAATCGCCCGGTTCTAACAGGCACACAGGACTTCCCGCGCTTTGATTCTCCCCATCTCGAACGTCTCCCCCAGTTTCGGCTGTACGAATTCGGTGTCCTGAACCGGCAGTTCTTCGTCCGGCGCAATGATGACCGGCACCACGATCTGCTTCCCCCCTTCTTTGAACGAGAACTTCTCCTCCGCGGCGTCGAACACCTTCTCGATATCTGCTCTCCCCGCTCCCCCGGACGCAGCCAGCACTTTTGATCTGAGCTCTTCAAGCACACGGAGATCGTTGTTGACGTCCTTCACCGTCTGCATGTCTCTGAGGAAATAAAGGTTCGGGAGGAGCTCCACGGCGGTCCGGATCAGCATCGAAAAGACATTCGGGAAAACAGCCCGAATGCTCGGCTCCGTAATGTTGGGGTACGAGGGGTACGTGTTGACCACATACAATTCGCTCACCCCCCCCAGGTGGAGGACACTTTTGAGGGGGGTCTTGTTCGAGATCCCCCCATCAGCATACAGCTGCTTCACGTTCCTGAGGTGAGGGGGGATCAATGGATCGTCGACGATCGTCCGCACCGGGGAATATGCAACGGTGGTTATCGTGGACGCCATGATGTATTCCCGTGCCTTGTTTGTGTCCGGCTCGTCCGTTATCGAGCGGACGTACGCGGCGCCCGTGTTGAGCGAGCTGAGCGAAACGTAAAATTCGTCCACGGTCCTCCGGGCCTTCACCATGTCGTGCCGGAAGTATTCCCGCACGTACCTGTCGTACAGAGGCGTGTTGTCAAAGAGAGAATCGACCCCTGGGACCATGGGCCATTTGTCCATCCGCGTTGTGGCGAATTTCAG
>PMJQ01000232.1 GCA_003157485.1 Ignavibacteriota bacterium | reverse complement strand
ATACACGGTGAACATCAACACGGAGATGAACTACTGGCCCTCGGAAGTGACGAACCTGAGTGAGATGAATGAGCCCCTTATCCAGATGATACGGGACCTCTCCGTGACGGGACGTCAGACTGCGGAAACAATGTACGGTGCAGAGGGATGGGTGCTGCACCACAATACGGATCTCTGGCGGATCAACGGACCGATCGACGGCTCATTCTGGGGAATGTGGCCGATGGGCGGCGCCTGGCTGTGCCAGCACCTGTGGGAAAAATATGAGTACAACGGCGATACGAAGTACCTTGAATCTGTCTACCCGGTTCTGAAAGGGGCGGTGGAGTTTTATCTGAGTTCTCTTGTTCAATATCCGGGGAGCGATTGGCTTGTCGTATGCCCGTCTGTCTCTCCTGAGAATTCCCCGTCGGCGCATATCGAATCGTCAATTGCCGCCGGCGCGACGATGGATAATCAGCTGCTGTTTGATCTTTTCACGAAGACCGTACGGGCGGCGGGAATTCTGAATTGTGACAGCGACTTTGTCGCCGGAGTGGACCGCGCGCTGAAACGATTGCCGCCGATGCACATCGGTCAGTACGGTCAATTGCAGGAGTGGATCGAAGACTGGGATAATCCCGAAGACCACCACCGGCATGTGTCGCACCTCTACGGAGTGTACCCGTCGAATCAGATTTCTCCGTTCCGCACCCCGGAGTTGTTTGACGCTGCGCGACGGTCGCTCATATTCCGGGGCGATCCCTCCACGGGCTGGTCCATGAATTGGAAGATCAACCTGTGGGCCCGCTTTCTTGATGGAAACCATGCCTACAGGCTGATCACACGACAGATCAGTCTTGTTGACAAACCGTCATTTGAGAAAGGCGGGACGTACGCGAACATGTTTGATGCTCATCCGCCGTTTCAGATCGACGGCAATTTCGGGTTCACTGCCGGGGTCGCTGAAATGCTTATGCAGAGCGATGATCGCGCGATCTTCGTGCTCCCCGCGCTCCCCGACGTCTGGAGGGACGGGGCCGTGAAAGGTCTTCGTGCCCGCGGGGGATTTGCAGTACAGGATCTGGAATGGAAAGAGGGAAAGATCTCGAAATTGGTGATTCAATCCACGCTTGGAGGCAACTGCCGTATTCGCTCGTATTGGCCGTTGAAGGCTGAAGGGGAGGCGAGTCTCGCTAAGGCCGCGGGGGAGAATCCTAACTCGTTCTACCAGGTGCCGGCGGCGAAGCCGCCGATAGTATCGTCAAAGGCGGCGCTTGCGCCGCTCACGGTGAGAGAAACGTATCTGTACGACTTCCCGACAGAAGCAGGGAAGGAATACACAATAGTCCTCTCCAGGTGACGACACCCGGGCATGCAGTGAGCTGACAATAGAGGAGAAATCGACGTGAAACGACGACAATTCTTCGAGCTTGTTGGAATGGGGGCAGGCGCTGCCGCAGTTCTTCCACTGGGTGCCAGAGCAAAGGATCTTCAGGGAGTCCTCTCGCACGGCGGCGTCCCGAATTTCCCCGTTGCGGAGTGGCAGGCCCTTGTCGACAACGGGTGGGGACCCGGTGAAGGATCCGCCGGACCGGGCACGTGGGACGGGGTCCCGCTGAAGTCTCCCGCAGATCCCGGACTTGCCGGGGAAGGGCCGTTCAAGCCGGAGTGGGAATCGCTCCTCGCCTATGATGCGCCGGAGTGGTACCGCGATGCCAAGTTCGGGATCTGGACTCACTGGAGTCCGCAGTGCGTTCCCGAAGCCGGCGACTGGTACGCACGAAACATGTACATCCAGGGACAGGGACAATACGACCATCAGATTGCGCATTACGATCATCCCTCGAAATTCGGCTACAAGGATCTCTGCGCTCAATGGACGCTGCTGAATTGGGAGCCTGAGGCGATGATTGAACGCTTCAAACGGGCGGGGGCGAAGCTGTTCGTGGCTCTTGCAAACCACCACGATGGGTTCGATACGTGGGCGTCAAAGCATCACCCGTGGAATGCCGGCGCCATCGGGCCGAAGCGGGATGTTATCGGTGCCTGGGCGACCGCTGCGCGGGAGCAGGGACTGCGCTTTGGCGTGACGGTGCATGCGGCGCGAAACTGGTGGTGGTTCCAGGTGGCGCATCTCTGCGACAAGTCGGGTCCGCTCGCAGGTGTGCCGTACGACGGGCGGCTCACACCGGAACAGGGCGCCGATCAGTGGTGGCAGGGCCTTGATCCGCAGAAACTGTACGGACGCAAGCACGGCATCCACGAGAATCCGGATGAGGAATACGTCCGCAATTTCTACGACAGGGTCCGCGACCTTATCGACGGGCATGATCCCGACCTTCTGTATTTCGATAACAGCGGTCTGCCGCTCGGCTGGGCCGGGATGAACATCGGTGCATACTTCTACAACCATTATCTCAAAACGCACAATGGTGCGCTCGACGCCGTTCTAAACATCAAACAGGTCCCCGACAATCTTGCAAAGGCCGTCGTTGCAGATTACGAGCGCGGCGTCACAGATCGCATCATGCCATACGCATGGCAATCGGAAACGTGCATCGGCGAATGGCATTACAACCGGTCGCTCCTCACGAACCACAAGTACATGAAACCGGTTGAAGCAATCCGCTGGATGGTCGATGCCGTCAGCAAGAACGGCACGTTCATTCTCAACGTTCCGGGCCGACCGGACGGGACGATAGACTCGGACGAAGAGGCAATCCTCGAAGCGATCGGCAAGTGGATGCAGACCAACGGCGAAGCAATCTATGCCACGCGGCCGTGGAAGACGTACGGAGAAGGACCGCACGCTGCGAAGTCCGGTGCCTTTGCCGGCGGCAGCACGGCTTCTCTTGACGCGGCCGATATCCGCTTCACGTGCAACAAACGCGGCAACGTCCTCTACGCTATCATGCTGGGCTGGCCGGCAGGGGAGAAGTTCCAGATACAGAGTCTCGGCACGGCTTCACCGCTGCATCCCGGAAAAGTCGCGAGGGTCGGGCTCCTTGGTTGGGCCGGCAATCCGGAGTGGAACCAGTCGGCCGAATCCCTGAGTGTCGGGAAGCCTTCTGCGAAGCCGTGCGATTTCGCGTACACATTGAAAATTGAGTTTGCATGAACGCTGCCCTGATCTCAATTTCCCGCCGGACACCGGCGATGCGATATTTCCTGTGGTGTCTGTGTACGGCGGCGCTGTCACTTGTCACATTGAGCAGGAATGCGTCCGCTCAAAACCCGATCATTACGGATCAGTATACTGCGGATCCATCGGCAAGGGTCTTTGAGGGAAGGGTGTACCTTTATCCCTCTCATGATATTCCCGCCGGTGAGGGGCGGGGGCGTGCCGGCTGGTTCTGCATGGAGGATTACCATGTATTCTCGTCGTCAAACCTTGTCGACTGGACAGATCATGGTGTCATCGTACGTCAGGACAGCGTGCCGTGGGTGAATGCGCACGCATTTGCCATGTGGGCCCCGGACTGCGTCTCCAGGAATGGCAGGTACTATTTCTACTTCCCGGCCCCCGCCCGGGACACAGCGTTGGGGAGAGGGTTTTCGATCGGAGTTGCGGTATCGGACAGGCCGTACGGCCCATTTGTGCCGGACCGTGAGCCTCTCAGGAATGTTCGCGGAATTGACCCGAACCCGTTCATCGACAGGAACGGACAGGCCTATTTGTACTGGGCTGCAAGGAATTTCTATGTGGTAAAACTGGCACAGAACATGCGGGAAATTGAGTCTGAGCCGCAGGTGATTCAGGGCCTCCCCGAGAAGGGGCTCAAAGAAGGGCCCTACATGTTTGAGCGGAACGGAAAGTACTANNGCCCGATGGGTCCGTTCAGAGTTGCGGGCGTGATCATGGATGAATCCCCCGAATGCTGGACGAACCACCAGTCGATTATCGAGTTCTCGAATCAATGGTACCTGTTCTATCATCACAATGATCTCTCTCCGCATTTTGACAAGAACAGATCAGCCAGGATTGACAGTCTGTTCTTCAACGACGACGGCACGATAAGGAAGGTGGTTCCCACACTGCGCGGGGTGGGGGTGACGGATGCATCGCGGAACATACAGCTCGACAGGTACAGTCTCATCAGCGAGAGAGGGGCATCGGTGGGGTTTCTTGATACCGCCAGGACGTTTGATGGATGGAAGACAATACTCAATGCCGCCAACGCGTGGATACAATACAATACCGTTGATTTCGGAGGCAACAGGTTCACATCGGTTCACGTGCGGGTTTCGTCAAAAACAGGAGGGGTGCTCCAGCTTCGGCTGGACAGGGTTGACGGTCCTGTCATTGCCCGGGTGGCGATTCCCCGGTCGAATGAATGGACTCTTGTCAGTTCACCCGTCTCGGGG
>PMJQ01000040.1:3892-12568 GCA_003157485.1 Ignavibacteriota bacterium | reverse complement strand
AAGTTCTTCGGATTTCAGCATTTTTCCGCCTCTCCGGAAATAGTCACTCTCGCAAAACCGATCGGCGGCGGACTCCCCCTTGGGGCAATACTCGCCACTGAGGAGATCGCCTCAGTGCTCGAGCCGGGGATGCACGGGACAACATTCGGCGGAAACCCCGTTGCCTGTGCCGCAGGATGCGCAGTTCTGTCTGAAATCGAGGAAAAAGGGTTGATTGCGAGGGCTGCGTCACTTGGAGAGAAGCTCAAGGAAGGGCTCAGGGAGCTCAAGAATCAATTTCCCGGGCTCATACGTGAGGTTAGAGGGTACGGCCTCATGGTGGGCGCCGAATTAGACCGGAGCGGGGACGGAATAGCCTCTGCGATGATGGAGAGGGGGATACTCATCAATTGCACTGATACTACCGTACTCAGGTTCCTCCCACCGCTCACAATAGAGGAATCCCACATAGATGAAACGATCAGCGCCTTGAGTGCATGCTTCTCACATATTAGCTAGTACTCATCCCATAGTTATCGTGCCTTTTTTCAGTTCATTGGAGCAACCCGCGTGATTGTATTCCGATCCCGTCCGGATTTTGTCTCCTCCATGCCAGAAATGGCAATTCCCGTTGGCGCAAATGACAATACGCCAATGACTCGCCGATCAGACCCGTCCAGGATGCCTTAGCAACAGCCGAAATTGCAGTTTTTTCTAATAATCCTCTGGCACGTCAATTGTCCACATGTCGATGATCTCTGCATCCACGCCTCCATTGTGCAACCGGCGTCCATCGGGAGAACGCTCATGTACGCAATCATCGATAAACAGGTCATTGCTCCCACAATAACGAGATTTGAGATCAAGGCCCCGTTTATCGCGAGGAAGCGGAAGGCGGGGAATTTTGTCATGGTGCGCGTCGAAGAAGGGGGAGAGCGCATACCGCTTACGATCGCAGACGGAAACGCAAAGGAAGGGACGATCACGCTCATCGTCCAGGCGATCGGCGGCACGACAAAGCTCCTCTGCAGCAAGAACGCGGGGGAGATGCTTCTTGACGTCGTCGGGCCCCTGGGGAATCCCACCCCGATTGCCAATCATGGCGTCGTGGCGTGCGTGGGGGGGGGCGTCGGCACCGCGGAGCTGTATCCGATCGCGAAGGCCCTGGCGGAGGCCGGAAACAGGGTCATCACGATCATCGGCGCACGCTCGAAGGATCTCGTGATACTCGAGAGCGAAATGGCCGCCTGCTCCGACGAGACTTTCGTCACAACGGACGACGGATCGTACGCGCGGAAGGGATTCGTGACAGACCAGCTGAAAGACATTCTCGACTCACCTCGCGGCGTGAAGGCCGTCTACGCGATCGGCCCGCTTCCGATGATGAAAGCGGTGTCAAACCTCACGCGGTCCTACGGAGTGGAAACGCTCGTCAGCCTCAATACGATCATGGTGGACGGAACGGGAATGTGCGGCGGATGCCGGGTCACCGTTTCCGGGCAGATGAAGTTTGCGTGCGTCGACGGCCCCGAATTTGACGGCCACGCGGTGGATTTCGATGAGCTGATGATGAGGAACCGCACGTACGTCGACATGGAGAAGATCTCGGACGAGAAACATGTCTGCAGACTTACGGGCGCAACCCGGGGGGTGACATCATGAGCGCAAACAATCCCCTGAAGCCGTCGCAGCGGATGAAGATTCCCCGGCAGGAATCCATCGAACAGGCGCCCGGCGCCAGGAGCGTCAACTTTCTTGAAGTCTCATACGGGTTCGACGAAGACCGGGCGATACAGGAAAGCCAGCGCTGCCTGGAATGCAAACAGCCCTACTGCACAGACGGATGCCCCGTCGGAATCGACATACGCGGATTCATCGATCTTGTCGTGCAGAAGGACTACGTCGGCGCGGTGAAGAAAATCCGGGAGGCGAACTATCTCCCCGCCATATGCGGGAGGGTCTGCCCGCAGGAATCCCAGTGCGAATCCCTCTGCGTGATGGGAAAGAAGCTGGATCCGGTCGCGATCGGAAAGCTGGAACGCTTTGTCGCCGACTACGAGATGAAGAACAATCTGTTTACGCCCCCTGTGACCGCCGGGAGGCGCGAGGAGAAGGTTGCCATCGTCGGGTCGGGGCCTTCCGGACTCACGTGCGCAGCCGAGCTGGCGCAGAAAGGGTATCAGGTCACGATATTTGAAGCCCTCCATGCCGTCGGCGGGGTCCTCCGCTACGGCATACCGGAATTCCGGCTCCCCAAAGAGATACTCGATCTCGAAACAAACCGGATCAAGGCGCTCGGCGTGGAGATCTACACGAACTTCGTCATTGGAAGGACTGCCACGATCGACGAGCTGTTCAACGAATGGGGGTTCAAGGCAATTTTCCTGGGGACGGGCGCGGGAACCCCGACATTCATGGGGATACCGGGAGAGAGCCTGAGTGGAGTCTATTCGGCCAATGAATTCCTCACGCGCGTCAACCTGATGGGGGCATATAAGTTTCCTCAGAACGACACACCCATACGCATCGGGAAGGCTGTCGGCGTGATCGGGGGAGGAAATACCGCAATGGACGCGGTGCGTACCTCGAAAAGGCTCGGCGCCGAGAAGGCCTATCTCGTCTACAGGCGGTCACGGGAGGAGATGCCGGCACGGGAAGAGGAGATCCACCATGCCGAACAGGAAGGGATCGAATTCCTCCTCCTGACCGCCCCCCTGCGCATACTCGGAGACAGGAACAGCTGGGTGTGCGGAATGGAATGCCAGAAAATGGAGCTCGGAGAGCCCGATGAATCCGGGCGCCGGAGGCCGGTCCCGGTGAAGGGTTCCGAGTTCACGCTGGAGCTGCAGACGGTGATTGAGGCGATCGGACAGAAGCCCAACCCGATCATACAGGCGACGACCCCCGGGCTTGACACCAGCAAACGGGGAACCGTCGTGACGAATGAAAAACAGGGAACGAGCAGGGCGGGAATATTCGCGGGTGGTGATCTCTCGCGCGGCGGGGCGACAGTGATACTCGCGATGAAGGACGGCAAAGAGGCGGCTGCCGCAATACATGAGTATCTCAACCCGGCCGGCTGAGCAGCGTAAGATCAGTACCGAGCAGCAGAAACCCCTGCCTGAATCACCAGGCAGGGGTTTCGTATTTGACAGCACTCATCCCTCAACAGAACATCTGATTCGGACTCCGCCTCAGGTCTCTAGAAGCTAAAGTTGAGCCCGACCTGCGCCGCCCACCCGTACGTCTGGTTACCCGTCGGCAACTGCCCCGCGGCCACGTTGTTATATGCCGGATGGGAGTAGTATGAAGCATCAATATGACCGTTGACATTCGTCGCGTTCGCAAAGACGTACAGCTTCCCGATAATCTGCTGCTTGAGTGAGATGTCGACGATCAGCACGTTGTCGAAATAGGCGTCCCTCAGCCCGTACTGATTGTCAAAACTCGACAGGGTCAGCTTCTGATACCTGAGCGAGAACCTCGAGCTGAATCCCGAGTAATCCCAACCCAGTATCGCATTGTACGTCGCCTTGGGCTGGTCCTGGAGCGGTCCGGAGATGGTCTGGTAATACAGAGCGTAGATTTTCCTCAGGAACGTCCCGCCAGTCTGAACGAGGTTGAATGAAGGATACTGCTGCTGGGAGCTCATATACGACGCGTTCAGATCGAGAACGACACCGCTCAGGACACCCGGGAGATACCAGAGATGCGTCTGCCAGGAAATCTCTATCCCTCTCAGGTACGCTTTGGCTGGATCGTTCATCGGAATCGTCGCCTGGACGTTCTGCGCGCTGTTCGCCTTCGCCCACAACGTATCGAAATACCCCGACTGCGGCCCCGGCAGCCTGTCGAATATATCGGACGGGGCGCCGACAAGGGGATAGGGATAGAACGGCGTGAAACTCTGCATGCTGTAAATCAGATCGCTGATCTCCTTGTAGAAAAGGTTCACGGTCACAAGCCCGATATCGTTGTTCGAGAACGTCGCACCCAGATCGAAATTCCACGCACTCGACGGCCTCAGGAGCGGATTGCCTGTCACGACAGTGGGAAACGCGGGGCCGGAATATTCAAGGAGAGGAGTAACGTCACCGTAGCTGGGGAGCGAGATGCTCCTGAACGCCGCTCCAAGCACGTGGATGTTCTCATTGACCTTGTATTTGATATTGACAGAAGGATACCAGCCGGGTGTGTTTCTCTTCGAGTCGACGAGGACCGGGGGAGGGCCTGAAAGCCCGTTCTGGTTCGATCCGTTCAACTGCATCTGGTACGCAGAGATCTCTGTCACTTCGTCCTGATAGCGGACGCCGGGGACGACGGTGAGATTGTCGCCGATATTGAACTCACCCATGACATAGCCCGCCGCTGTATGCTCTTTATCGTTGTAATCCTGATTATACGTGCCGGGCCCATCGTTGTAAAAGGAGGAGTACCATGCCGGGAATATCGCGTTCATCATGTAGTTCAATCTATGAATATCATACCCCGGCCCTATCGGGTACCCGAGTATGTTCGTTCTCGTGAAGCTCGGATCGAGGAAAGGGTATGCCTGGAGCCCGGCCTCAAGAGCGTCATTGCTCCCCCTGAGGAACGGGAACCCTGCAATGAGCTCCTGCCTCCGGCCCTTGCTCCCGCCAAACTGAACGTCAAAATACCACCTCGCGCTCTCGCTCGTACGGGTCACTTCATGATATTTTCCGCCCAGAGACAATCTGCCCGAGAAGGCGTCTGATATCTTGAACGGAATTTTCCAGTCGAGCTTCGCGTCGTATGATTCGTCGGTCAGGAGCGTGTTTGATACGAACAGATTCCAGAGCGTCGAGACCGACGGATCCATGACGCCCTGAATATGAATCGCGTCGAGTGGCTGCGCATATTTCAGGAAATTCTGGTTTACGGTCACGGTGCCAGTCTGCAGAAAATCAAACTCCTGACCGCTCGGGATGCGCTGGTCAGACCTCGTATAGGAAATCGATACAGGCAGCTCTGTCCCCCAGGGCTTGAACAACGCCCCAAGCGAATTCGTTGACTGTTCCGTCGTCGTGACAGTCGCGTAAATGTTATACTTGAAATCATTCGTGGTGAAATCCGACTGGTCGGTTCTCGTCAGGGTGCTGTCACGTTTCTGGTCGTACACGGTAAAGAGCCTCAGGTCGACGAAATCCGAAGCGTAATCAAGCACCGCACTCGCGCCGTACCGATGCCTGTTCAGATTCGTCTCCGTGAGCGTTGCACTATTCGTGACGACATACCATTGATTAGACGGGTCTAGTGCCGGTGTAGCATACCCTCCGGAGAACTGATCGGATGGGAGTTGCTTCTGTTCGATGTTCCCCTGAAGGAGGACTCCGACCTTGTCATCGAGGAACCTGTCGCTTACGCTTCCGGAGAATTTGTAATTGTTGTACGAGTTCCGCAGGTTATTATACGCTCCGAATCCCATCGCATTGTAGTGGAAACCGGGATCGGCGGACTTGAGCGTGAGATTGATCGTCCCCCCCAGTGCGTCCGCATCCATGTTCGGCTGCAACGTCTTCGATACCTCGACGCTCCTGACCAGGTCGTCGCTGAGGAGGCTCAAATCGATGCTACGGTCATAGTAGTTCGTCGAGGTCATCGGCACGCCTTCGATCGTCACTTCGTTGTATTTCGGAGACAATCCCCGGACCACAACCGCGTAAGCCTCACCCGCATTCCGCTGCAGCGAGATCCCGGGGAGCCGGCCGATCGATTCCGCGATGTTGGCATCCGGCAACTCCTTCATCTTGTCCGCCGACACGACGTTGATTATCGAGTTTGACGAGAGCTGCTGGTTGATTGCGGCCATCTGCCCCTTTGCCTGGCCCGTGACAATCACGGTCTCTCCCTGGATCGCCTGCGGGACCAGGCGGAAATCCTGCGTCAGCGCCGCCTCTTCGGCCACTGTCACGTCCACCGTAACAGTGAGATAGCCGACATACGTTACACGAATCGATTGATGCCCGGTCGGAACAATTCTCAGTGTATACTTCCCGTCGAGATCCGTCGATGCACCGATGCTCGTTCCCTGGATCGTCACATTGGCGCCGGGAAGCGGATCGCCGGTCGACTTGTCAACAACACGGCCCGTGATGGAACCCGAGGAAGCCGCAACAGCGAGTTGCGCCAGGAGAAACGACAAAACGACCGGCGCGCATGCAATCCGAAGCCGATGATAGAAAGCGCTCATACGCACACTGCTCCTTTCCAAATCTACGTGTGGTGTGTTGATGCCGACAATTGCCGCACAACGATCATGAACCTGTGCTTCCGGCGGCGGTGAGAAGAACGTGGGAGAGATCAGAACAGTCAGGCGGATGAGTCCCTCCCGGTACAACGGGAGTCGAGCCACATCTCATCAGCTTGTGAGGTGTCCAAGGTCAGAGAACATCTTCGCCCTCTCGCATTCCCTGCGGTAGGCTTTATTGAAAGACACAGGGAATGCCAGAATCCCGGGATGCATACTTCGTGAATTTGTCAAAAATTGTCACGAAGAGCCAGTCCTCCGTGGGAAAAAACAACGTCCTCATTATCAAAATGATAATCCCGTGTCAAATTGATAAAGAGGGGCGCTTAGGGCAATCATGAGGTTTTCGAGAGGATCGCGAAGTTTTCTCGGCATGAATCCTCCGGAAATTCCTCCGGCCTCTGGGGAATAAACGAGAGAGGAGCGGGCTCGTTACTATGAAGGGTAGTGCGTGTAGCCGACCCCCGAAACCGCTCGAGAAGCGATCCGCCGGGCCCAGGGAATGCCAAGTTCACTGAAGAAACAGCCCTCCTGAACTGCGACATTCATGTATTCATCCAGCCCCCGGACGCGATGGAACATTCCTTTCGTCCCGGGCGGAAACATCTCCCCGTCCTCCTGTACCGTCACGAATTCTTCCGGAATCGGGAGGATCGCAGGACAGCTTTCATGCATGGCATCCACGGTCACGGTCTGGGCACGGGCGAGCTCAGGCGTGCAGAGCGGGTCCCTCCCCTCACGGAGTGCAAGCACAAGGTCGCGGAACCCTTCATACCGCCAGCTCTCATGAACGAGATTGTCGAATTCCTCTGTCTGCCCGCCGGCGTAACGGACGAATGTCTTTCCATTATCCGTCTGCCAGTACACAGTCCCGTTTTCGCATTCAAGGCGCATGGAGGGACCGTTCTCCCTCCCGTTTGCGTGCGTCAGAACCACGAACACGACCGTCCCTCCCGTCGTCGTGAAGCGGAGGAGCACTGAATCGGGGCCTTCGATCCTGTTCGCCCTAAAGAGCTCCGCGCGAAGATCCTTCGGGGCAACGGCCTTTCCCATTTCGGTCGAACAGAGATAGAGCGCGTTCATCAGGTAGTGCGCGTGGGCGTTGTTTGCCGGACTGTCGAGTATCCAGTCACTTCCCACGCGCAGCTTCCCCGCCCATTCGTTCCGGCCGTAGTACGTTTCGCTGCGCGGCCAGCCGCACGCGAGCGAGAGCGAACGAACACGCCCCAGGCGGCCGTCACAGACGCGCAATTTAAGCTGCTGAATCGAATTGCTGTACATATGCTGGTATCCGATCGCAACCCGGCGTCCGGTCTCCTTCTTCGCAGCGATGAGCGCATCGACTTCCTGCACGGTTGCCGCAACCGGCTTTTCACAGTAGACATGCAAACCAGCGCGCATTGCGTCGATACTGACGGGGACATGCATGTGTATGCCGACGGGGACAGTCAGAACGTCCGCGCTCCCGGACGCCTCCGCGATGAATTGGCTGACGTTCTCGTACAGAACGCAGTGCCGTGAGCGCAGTTCCGCGACAAGATCCGGCCGCTGGTTTCTGTCGCTCTGGAGAGCGACAACGCCCACAAGTTTCGCCAGGCCCAATCCTTCCAGCCATCTGACGGCGTTCATGTGCACGAGGCCGTACCCGCCAAGTCCGACGACCGCGAAGCGCACCGGTTCCATCAGTTCATTTCCTTCAACGGATCAACTCACTCAGACCGTTGTTCAGGCCCCTCACACCCGCGGCATCGAAAACGGGGGGGAGCCCTGTCAGGTACCCGTTCTCTTCGCAGGATTTCCTTTGTTCCTCCGACAGCCGCTTTCCCATACTCCGGCTTCCTGTTATCTCTTCAGCGGAACAGCCCGTATTTCTTGACGTGCCTGTAGGCCATGTAACCGACGGCTCCGAGCTGCACGGCCCCCAGCGCGGTCTGAAACGGACTCAGTTTGTCTCTGGCCACCTGGAGCCGGAGGGGGGACATGAGATCGGCGCGGGGCTCAACGAGTCCTCCGACGAACGGACCGGCAGGTCCCCACCCGAGCGAGGGTGACGGGTTGAACGTATCACCGAACGGAAGATTACTCACGCCCGATGCGGGAAAAAGGAAGACCGCCCGCCCGAGCGAGATACCGGGATCAAGGAGCACGATTCCATTCACACGGGCTGTGTCGGAGTAAGCCGCACCCGGCCGAACCTGAGCGTCCGCACACAGGGGGAAGGTGACACAGAGGATTGAAAGGCCTATCAGAATCCGGATACGCATGTGCTGGGAATGTACGCCGCGATCAGAGGATAATCAAGCATGAGGTGCACGCCCGGCGCGTTTCGCGGCACCCGTCACTTCATATTCAACACGACAACAGAGCACGGCGGGAGCTTGACGCGCACGGCGCCGCCGTCGAGCCGGGCTCCTTTGAATTCCGCCGGC
>PMJQ01000040.1:0-3789 GCA_003157485.1 Ignavibacteriota bacterium | reverse complement strand
ACCGTGTACATCTCCATCACGTGATACGTGGGGGTGACGAGCATCCGCGGGCCGTCCGTGAGCACGACGGCCTGGAGGACGTTGACGGTCTGGGCGAGATTCGCCATCCGCACCCTGTCGCAGTGATTGTTGAATATNNTTTTCTTCGGATCATACATATCCATAATCGTCGAGTGCCGCCGGACAAGTTCCTCCATCTGGAGCGCACTCTGCATCGTCGCGAAGTATTCCGCCTCCGTGAAATCGGTCGCCGAGCTCTTGTGGTTCCAGTCGACGGCGTAGTGGTGGAGCGCAATGCCTTCGATCAACCCCGGAGGGATGTCGCGCATCAGCACTTCGGTCCAGTGATAGTCGGAGGAATTCGCGCCGGAGGCGATCCTGGAGAGCGAACCGGTCCCCCATGAAGCGGGAAGAAACGTCGCAAACTTCCTGTACTGGTTTACATAGTATTCCGCGGTCATGTTTCCGCCGCAGCCCCACGCTTCATTGCCGATCCCCCAGAACCGGACTTTCCAGGATTTCTCCCTCCCGTTCTCCTGCCGGAGAGCGGACATGGGGCTGACACCGTCGAAGTTCGTATACTGCACCCACTGCGCAAACTCCTGCACGGTCCCGCTCCCCACATTCCCCGTGATATACGGCTCGGCCCCGAGCTGTTCGCAGAGATCGAGGAATTCGTTCGTCCCGAAGCTGTTGTCCTCCGTCACTCCCCCCCACCAGTTATTGACCATCGAAGGACGCTTCGACCGGGGGCCGATGCCGTCCTTCCAGTGGTACGTGTCGGCAAAGCAGCCGCCGGGCCACCGGAGCACCGGAATCTTCAGCTTCCTGAGTGCAGCGACGACATCATTGCGCATCCCCCGCGTGTTCGGGATTGTTGTGTTCCCCTCCCCCACGAAGTAACCGCCGTAGATGCACCTGCCGAGGTGCTCGGAAAAATGGCCGTAGATGTTCCGGCTTATCGTATCACGGGCCATATCCGCATTGACAACGACGATGTCCTGGGCCCCCGCCGCCGCGGGGACGAGGACCATCAGAAGTGAGAGATGACCACGGATATGGAGAAGGGTGCGTCTGATCGGGGAGTGCATTACCGGGTTCCTTTCAGTGAACGTGGGGATTCGGGCGGCGCATGCGCGCCGGTCATTCCCGCCGGAGAAGCGGGACGAGAACGGCAACGAGCATGAGAAGACGCGGAAAGAGCCGGGTCATGTGACGATCCGTTGAGGGAATGTCATTCGGGGGTGGAGTCGAACGTCTCCCACCTGTTGGCAAAGTAATATCCGTACGACCCGCGGTGTACGAACGTCTGTTTCGAAAGGCCTATGTCCGGGATCTCCCTGAGACGGAGACGGAACCGCTGGCCGATCCCCCGCCAGTACGATTCCTCGCCGAGGGCCCACGGGGCGGTTTCACACATGCTGGAGACGACGAAGAGAACTTCCGGGTCGGTGCTGAATTCTCCTCCAAGCCGCTGGAAGAGCTCAACGATCCGCGTCTTGTTCACGTCCTTCAGTCCGGTGAGGTAGGGGGGTTCCGCCAGTCCGTACCAGATGAGAAACAAAAGGTGCAGCGCGGTTTCCCTGTCCCGTGCCCCCTCTTTCCATCGCACCACAAGGGCGTCATAGGCACGTCCCAGCGAAGCCGCGTGCGACGGAGAGTGATACTCCTCTTCAATCGAGTTTATTTTGTCGATGGAGAACATGAGAGAGCAGCCGGTCCCGAGAGAATCTTCTCAAGAGGGAGGAGAGCCCCGCCGCCCGTCAGCGGAGCGAAGGGGCCTTTCAAGGAACTTCACCAATGAAACACTTTTCCGGCGCAGAATCAATTGCACGACGGTATTGACCTTGAGCCGTATAAGCATACATTCCACTCCTGGAGTCAACCCCGATCCCTTCCCGGAGCGTGACGATGAAAATGCTCATCTATTCGGGCTGTGTCGCAGCCGCACTTGCCCCCGTGGCCGCAGCACAGAATCCGCTCGCGGTGCGAAGCGGGAACACCGAAATCTCGATCTCCCCCGGGGGCGAAATCACCGGCATCCGGAGGACCGGGACGCTCTGGAGCAAACACGTCCGGGGGTTGACGCTACTCGACAGCTGCCGGCAGACCGGGGAAGCCCGCGTGGAGCGCACCGCCGGGGAAGGGGTCCGGGTCACGCGAACATTCGTCTCCGGAGGGAGAAACATCCGGCTCACGGTCACCGATCGGTTCACCCCCGGCGCGTCCTCGATACTCTGGGAGGTGGAGGTCGAAGGGGGAAGCGAGCCGTGGTCGACGGGAATCGGGACGCGCCTCGAATTTTCCGATACGGCGGGGGGACGGTTCTGGACGACATGGGGGGACCCGGAGTGCCTCAGCCCTCTCGACGGGGCCGCCGGTCCCGAAATCTGGCACAATCCGCTGGAAAGCNNGGATACTCCGTCCCCGTCTTCAGCGTGATGTACCCCGGGGAACGGACGGGGATCGGCTGTGCGATGTCCCCCGGTGATCCGATACTTGACCTTCAGATGGAGACGACGCCCGGCGGAGAGGTGACACAATGGAGACATTTCAACAGGCTCGGCGCCGGGTCGAGCGTGAAATTCAGGATGAACATATTCCTCCATGAGCCCGACTGGCGTGCGGTCCTGGGGTTCATGGCGGGCACGTACCCCGCATATTTCTTCCCTGCGGGAAAAAACGCGCTGGATGTGTGCGGGCTCGGCGCCTACTCCTCGTACGAGGGGGAAGTCGACGCCGGGAAATACCGGAAGATGGGGGGAATCGTCAACTGGAAGGCATCGTTCGATTTCAGCTACATGGGGATGTTCATTCCGCCGGTGGCCAGCGACACGACGCCGTGGAAGAGGTTTGACGCGTCGTCAGGGGGAGATCCGCTACCGGGACATGAGACATACACGACGATCGCGCAGATGGCGCGTTATGCGTCCCGGATGAAGGGGCTCGGTTTTTCGACGCTGAATTATTTCAACATGACCGAGTTCGGAGGCTTCTCGGCGTTCGGCAGGGAAGTCGCTTTCCCCGATCCTCATTTTACCGGAGCGGCGGACGTCTGGGAGAATCCCACGGCGTTCCTGTACGACAATTTCCCGGGCGCGGTCGTTTTCGGCGTCGTCGACGACGAAGGCTGGAACAAGCGAAGCCCGCAGGATCTCATGCGGATGAACGTCACGTTCCTCAACCGCCCGTTCCGGACCTGGGGAGGTGCGATCGTGACCGACGTGGGGGATTCCGCGTACGCACAGTTCATTCTCCGCCAGGCGCGCCTCCACGTGGAGAAATTCCCCGGGGCACAGGGAATCGCCATCGACCGTTTCGACTGGCTGAACGAATACAACTGGCACGCCGACGACGGAACGACATGGGTCGGCGGAAGACCCGTCCGCGCCCTTCTGAACTCGTACAGGGAGTTCATCCCCCGGCTCGCAGGAGTCGTCCACGGAGCGGGAAAGGTGATATTCTGCAACCCCCACATGAACCGACTCGACCTCATGGAGTGGATCGACGGCGTGTACAACGAGTTCGGCCACGTAGGACACGATATGAATCTGTCGTCATTTCTGACGCTGTACAAACCCCTGATATGCTGGACTCCGGACAGGGGAACGGTGATGAAGTCCCCCGATGCATACTTCCAGAGACATCTCCTTATGGGAGCATTCCCGACCGCCCCGTTCCCGGGGAACGACCACACGATAGAACCGGATTCCGAAGTCGAGCGCTTCTACGGGGATTACGGCGCCATGTTCACGCGCATGCACGGCCGGACCTGGGTCCTCCTGCCGG
>PMJQ01000124.1:9113-9863 GCA_003157485.1 Ignavibacteriota bacterium | reverse complement strand
CGCAAACGAACGGTCAAGGACGATATCGCCGTCCCCGGCGACGGGTTTCCCCTCGACGATCTCCGGCGGCCCTCCGGCACCCGTCGACGGATCGTATCCTGCAAGGAAGAGCGTCGAGTGGACATTCTCCTTCCACACCGTCGTCAGAAACATCAGGACCGGCGAAACCTCCGCAACGCCGGGGGTTTCTCTGAGAAGCGTCCCGTGAGAGAGACCGAGGAGCGACGACCCGCGGAGTATGTTTGTCGCGTTGTTCTGGAGGACCCAGAGATCGGCGGGATTCCTCCGTATGTACTCCACCGATCCGTCTGCAACCCCCCGATACACGCCCAGAAGGAAGAGCATCAGGACGATGCAGAGAGCGATCCCTCCGATCGTAAGCGCGGATCGGACGGGCTGGCGGAGGAGTATCCGTATGGCGTACACGGGCGGCCTCCTTCAGTCGAACATGGCGACTTCCGGCAGCAGCTTCCCGCGGACACGGGAGAATATCTCCGCGAGCGAGCGTCCTGTGATCGTGAGTCCGTGGTTCTTCAGGCCGACCGCCCCCCTGACCGGGTCGGGGACCGAAGCGAGAAGCGCGGCGACTTCGGCCGCGAGTTCTGTCGTCCCACACGGGTAATTCTGCCGGGTGCACGGAACCCCTTCCATCCATGCATGGGCATGGACGATCGCCCCGACGCCCGGGTACGTCCTGTAGATCAGTTCATGCTCCACGGCATCAACCGAAACCCTGGCGCGTTCATCCGC
>PMJQ01000124.1:0-9074 GCA_003157485.1 Ignavibacteriota bacterium | reverse complement strand
AGCTGGCGGCGTGCATCCGCACTCAGGACGTCCCGCAGGGGGAACGGGACGGGGAGGACGCCCATCGTGTCAAGTTCCTGTCCGTACCGGCGAAGTTCCCTCGTGACCGCACTCCCCTCCCACAGCCGTTCGGGGAGATCCTCCGAGAATATGTTCTCCGTCGCGAAATGTGCCCGCGCAATCGGACAGAGTCTGCCGTAGACCGCTTCCGGATCGAACGGAATGTGATAGAATCCCGCCTCCGGCGTCGTGAAGTAGACTTCCGTCGGACCGCCCCGGGCGCCGGGGACGACGCAGAGCAGAAGGTTTGAGAGGCTCCTCACCAGCGCCGTATAGCACCGGGACTTGAATCCGGCATCGACCCGCTCATCCTCCATGATCGAAAAAACGAATACCGACTGCGCTTTTCTCCGGAAATGCCGGGGAGCATCCGCGCAGATCAGGTTCAGGGCGAAATTGACGCCCTCCTCTGCCCCGACGAGCTCATCCCCGTGGGCGCGGCACGTCTCCACAAGGGCCGCGGCGGCCGCGTCCCGCCGCGCCTGCTTTCCGTTTGCGACTATCGTGAAATTCATTGTGTCCTCCTTTACGTTCGTCCTGATTCAGTCAATCACGTCCCTCGCGACCATGTCGTCGAATGTCTCCCGTGCCCGTACAAGACGGCACGACGCACCGTTCACGGCGGCGATCGCCGGACGCGCAAAACCGAACGACGATTCCATTGCGGTAAAATACGCCCCGGTGTCCATCAGCGCGAGCACATCGCCCGGAAGGACGTCCGGCATAAGCTTGTTCCTGTATATGACGTCCCCGGCAAAACAGGCGGGCCCCGTGATTGTGGAGCGGACCGTCCGGGGCCGGGTCACGTCGTTGCAGAGAAAAATCTCGTGATACTCGTAAAACGTCGGAAGTGTCACCGTGCTGAGCCCGCCGTCGGCGATGAGCCACCTGCCGGCTCCCGGACGGTCCTTGACGTAGTGGACGGTCAGCAGGAGGAACTGGGCGGGGCTTGCGATGCACCTGCCGGGTTCGCATATGAGTTCCGGGAGCTCGTCCGCTGTGAACGATCTTCCGACAGCTTCCGCAATCGCCGATGCGAAGACTTCCGGGGCCGGGCACGCATTCTCCCCGGGGGGACCGGGGAGGATGCCGAGTGCCTGGTACAGAAGAAACTCCTTCGTCCCGAATTCCCGGGTGAGCGGCGCGGCGAACCCCCCGCCGACATCGATCACCTGCACCCGGCGGCCTCCCCCCGCCGCGCACTTCTTCAGAGTATCAAGACACCGGAGCGCGCGTGCATAGTCGGCGGGATTCCGTACGCCCGTTCCGATGTGCAGGTGGAATCCGGTGAACCGGATGCCCGGAAGCCGCGCCAGCTCGTCCATCGCACTCTCCACTTCCCCCCCCCGGAGATCAAGCCCGAAGGCGCACCCCCGCCGGCTTCCGGTCGCTGTTCCCCGGTTCATCCCCTGCGGGGTGTAGTCCGGATTGACGCGGAAAAGAACTTCCGTGCGGGCTCCACGTGAGAGAGAACGGGCGTTGAGCGTGTGCATCTCCGGGATGGAGTCCACGATGACGAAACGCACGCCGGCGTCGATGCACCGGTCAAGGAATGCGGGGGTTTTACACGGCCCGTTGACGATGATGTTCGACCCGGGACACCCGAGATGGAGCGCCAGGAGGAGCTCGTATTCCGTCATAACTTCGAGCCCCGTCCCCTCGCGCAGGACCGCGTCAACGACGGCGGGGACAGAATTGCATTTCATCGCGTAGAAGACGGAGGACCGGCCCGGGTACGACCGGAGGACCGCTTTACGGAATGCCCCCGCATTCTTCATCAGGAGGTTCTCATGAATGATGTGGAGCGGCGTCCCGTATTCCTCCGCGAGCCCCGTGAGGCCGTGGTTGCCGATCGCAAGCTCACCCCCCGGAAATGCGTGCAATCCCCAGGCTTCCGGACCGATGACGTGATTCATGTCCGCGCGCCTCCTCTCCCTGTCACATTTTTTGCGTACATCTGCAGGTGCTTGTACGGGACGAGTCCGACCCTTGAAGCGGTGGAGACGCTTATGACGTTGGCGGGGTGCATCCATGTGCACACCATGACGTCGAATGAGTCCGCCATGCGGCGCATGCTGTCAAGAAGAAGCGTGAACACACGCGTCCTCCTGTAAGACTTCCGGATGCCGACGGCATACACAACGAGCGTGCGCAGTCGTCTCTTCCCCGCGAGGAAACGGCAGTAGGTCAGAGGTCCCACGCGGCCGTTCATGCGTCGGAGGAGCGGGTTGACATCCAGCACGCACATGAGAACGCCGACCGGCTCCCCCCTGTGTTCCACGATCGTCACAAGCCGGGGCTCCGTGATCTGCTTCAGGTATTTCGCGGCAAAACGGTGTTCCTCCGGCGAGGCGGGGAGGAAATTCCAGTTTGAGGAGAATGCATCGTTGAACACCACCCTGATCTTCTCGAGATCCTCCTCCATGCGGGCGGGATCGAATGTCCGGACGACGAACCCGCGCGGCGAGGCCGACCCGGGAGGCGGAGGACCGTACCGGTTCCGGAGATAGGAGCGGACGTCGCCGTTCCGCCCGGTGAACAGTGTAACCCCTCTTTCAAATCCTGCCCCCGCCAGGAGACGGTGATAGTACCCGGGGTTGTACGGCTCGAAAAACCCCTGGTCCTCGTCGTACCGGTCAACAAGAAGCCCGAGCTCCGAATAGTGGTTCGGATTGAAGGGCCCCTCAAGGGAAGCGACATTCCGCTCACGGCAGCGGCGCTCCACGGCCTCGAAAAGAGTGTTGACGCCGTCCTGATCGTCGAACGACTCGAAGAATCCGAAGAAACCGGCGCGCGCGCCGGATTTNNAAGTACGGGTTCTTCGACGCATTCAGCGTTCTTCGCACTTCCGACGACAGAGGAGGAACCCAGTGAGGGTTTCCCCGGTAGACACGGAAGGGAAGGCGCAGGAAGTCCCTCATCGTGCGGCGGTCAACGACCGTTTTGACCGAGTAGGCCACGGCGCCTCCTGTTTGTTGACCCGTTCCACGACGTAGTTCCGGTATATGAACGCCCGGTCGCGCGCATGGAGAGATTCTGCGAGCGCGCGGTCCGGCACGATCATCCTCTGCATGGTGGAGGGGCGTTCCCTGAAGACAAGGAGATTCCTGTATGTCATGACCGCTCCGTGCGAGGCAACGCGCCAGGCCTCCCGCAGTATCCCCTCGCACGCCTCTTCGGACATCCATTCAAAAATATTCGTGAAGTTGAATTTCTGGACCGAGGATTCACTCATTTGCGTGAAGAACTCCCCGCATGTCCCCGTGATGAGCCGCACCCGCCCGAGCCGTGCGCGTATGGCGGAAAAATTCTCCCGCATCAGGTACGGTGGGAGGTGGTCCTCATCGAAATACCTCCCCAGCAGGATGTAGGAGGCGAAATAGTTCTCACGGAGCGGCATCTCCGTCAGGGCGCGCTCGACAAGTCCGGCGAAATGTGCGCCGAAAGAAAACGACCCCTCCACGTACCGGAAGAAGTCGCCGGTAAACAGCGCGCTCATCACACTCCTGCTCAGGAATATGCGCGTGAAGTACCTCCAGAGCGGCGTGTCCCACTCCCGCCTGTACAGCCTCAATCGTTCTGACGCGTCCTCAGCTTCAAACAATGCACGGATCAGCCGCTTCCCCTTCACACGCTCCAGGCACCTGCGGAGGAGCCGCATGTACGATTCATACCGTCCGGCATGGATGATCCCCATGTCGACTTTGACCTGACGCGCGTCCCAGTATGCTCTGCTTTCTCTCCCCAGAGCGCCGCGGATACGGCCATACAGTTCGCGACGGCGCCGTGATCTCCGTACGCCGAAGAGCTCGAGCATTTCGCCGTACGGCAGCGCGGCAAACGCCCCCATCTTCAGATCCAGAAGGTGGTTCTGGCGGGGGTTCAGATCCAGCGCGTAGACGGAACGCGGGTTGTCGATAAGAAACGTCAGCACGTTGCATCCGCCGGAAGTTATCGAAAAGACCGTGTCTTCCGGCCGGATCTGAAATGCCTCCCGGTCAATTTCCGGATCCTCCCAGCACTGCGCATACACGACGTCACTGAATATGTCGGACGGTTTCTGTGTCATTGCCGTCTCCCCAGCTTTGTATGAACGATGGCCCAGTCCGCGACGGAAGGGAGGCCAATCCCCGCTGCAACGAGGAAGTCGCCTGTCCATGCCGCCGCGATAAATCCCGGGATAAAAAGGAGGTAGAGCCCGTTGTGCCTGACGCCCTCCCCGGTGAGTCGGAATTCCCTGAATGCTTCCGGGATCCTCCGGAGAGACGAGAAGGAGGGAAAGAGCCGGGGAGTCGCCGCGGCATACGCGGTGAATTCATCCCGGAACCCCGGGGCGAGCGAGATCTCCTCGTAGGCGATGAGACGTCTGTAGTGCAACAGGAACAGAACCGGCATGAGAAGCCCCGGCGGGGGGAGTCCGAGAGATATCGCGCATATCGCCGTCAGGTCCGCAAGATAGATCGGATTCCGCACAACCCTGTACGGCCCGGCGGTATGGAGCTCATCGGCCTGGACGCGGAATGCCATCACGCGCGGCGCCGTCAGCTCAGTCCCCGCCCACATGCGGACGACGGAGGCAAGCACCATGACCACCGCGAGGAGGAGAAACCCCGCCATCAGGGAATCCTTTCTGCTCCAGCCGGCGGTCGATCCGATCAAGGCCATCGTCGGCGGGGTGTGCGGCGAAATGAGCGCGGACGCGGCGCAGACCGCGGCGACGATCCCCAGCGAAACAACGATCCTCAATTCAAATTCGCGCTTCAGCATGGCGGGCATCCCTTTCTCCGGCCGCGGTGATCAGGGGCCGGTGCGGCGCGCGAAACTCGATCGCACGCTTCAGTATGGTTATCGTGCACGGCAGAGTACCGATTACTTCCCCGTCCGCGGACACGGGGAGCGGGCGGGATCCTGACACCATACACGTTTGAATCGCACGGTAGCTGAACCCGCGGGCGCCGACGTGCGTGCCCGCGTAAATCTTCGGAAAACTCCTGAGCCTCGAGAAACGCGACAGGGCGCCGATTGTGAGCAGATTGAGCGCGCCGTCGTCGGGTTCCGCTCCCGGCGTCAGTGACATGCCGCCCGCGGTAACGTCGCCGTTCCCTATGGCGATCCCCAGGACTGAGACGGAGGACTCCTCCCCTCCGTCAATCGAGAGCCTCACGTCGATGTTGGGGCTCAGAAAGAGCGCTGAGAGCGTTCCGAGTCCGTACCCGATGAGCCCGCCTGCAGATTTGCGCCCGCCGCGCGTCCGGGTCACCACGTCTGCCCCGATCCCGATCTGGCACTCGTTGATAAAATAGCGATCCCGCTCCCCGCTCCGGCCGGGTTCTCCAAACGAAACCACCCCCGCGTCAACCTGCCGCGGAGAACATTCCGCGATCGCGCGAACCTGTTCGTCAAGCGCCGGTGGAAGCCTGAGGCTCAGGGCAAGTCCGCATCCGCTCCCGCTGCTTATGAGTCCGAGGGGACACGCGGGGAAACCCTCCCGGGCCGCCTCGATCACTCCGTGCACTATCTCATTGACAGTGCCGTCACCTCCCACGGCGACGATGAGGGAAGCGGCGGACCGCACCGCGCGGGCGGCCACGCCCGCGGCGTCTCCGGGCTCCCGGGTCACTGTGAATGCACAGCGATGCGGAAAACGCCGCTCAAGGGCGCCGGCGATCGCGGGAATCCTGCTCTGGGTTTTCCAGGCCGCGGATGCGGGGTTGATGATAACCTGTATGTCGGCGTTCGGCGTCATAACAAACGCCAACATACATTCCGGAGGGGGGAAAATTGTCAGAAAAATGTCATTGCCAGGTCATATTTTGACGCAGAGGCGGGGAGCCTCACCGGACCAGTTTGTACCCGGCGGTATGCACCGTCACGAGGTGCTCCGGGTTGGCGGGATCATCTTCAATTTTCTTGCGGAGGGAAAGTATGTAATTGTCCACTGTGCGGGTCGTCGGAAAATGCTCATATCCCCAGACGTCGTCGAGGAGCATGTCCCTGGTCACCACTTCCCCTTCGTGCAGCGCCAGGTATTTGAGCACCTCGAATTCCCTGACGCTCAGCTTGACCGCCGTTTTTCCCTTCAACGCTTCCTGCTTCCGGAAGTCAAGATGAATGTCCCCGATCGCGTATTCTGCGATGTCCTTCGGGAGCTCCCGGACGCGGCGCAGGAGCGCCTTTACGCGCGCAACAAGCTCCCGCGTGCTGAAGGGCTTCGTCATGTAGTCGTCGGCGCCGATTTCGAGGCCCATCACCTTGTCCATTTCCTCTCCTTTGCTCGTCAGCATCAGGATCGGGACCGCGACGCCGTTCTTCCGGAGGTCCCGGCAGATCTCCTCTCCGTTCATGTCGGGGAGAACGAGGTCGAGCGTAATCAGGTCGACGGACGACCTGTGCACCAGGCTGTAGCCCTTTTCACCCGTGCCCGCGACAAGGACCTTGAAATGTTCCGCTTCGAGTGCCAGCTGTATCCCCCTGGCGATCGACGGGTCGTCTTCGATAACGAGTATGGTGCTCATCGGCGGTTCCCTTCTCCTTGTCTGGCAGATCGCTCCGGTCGGGCAGGAGCGGGAAAAACGAGCGTGAACGTGGTTCCTTTCCCCACGGTGCTCTCGACCTCCACGGAGCCCCTGTGAGCTTCCATGATGTGATGCACGAGCGGGAGCCCGAGACCGACCCCCTGGATATCGCGCCGGACGTCGGGAACCCTGTAGAACCGTTCGAAGAGATGCGGGATGGAGGACGGAGGAATCCCCCTCCCCCGGTCGCGGATGCTGCACGCAGCTGTCTCCCGCCGGCGTTCAAGCCTGACCGCGAGATATTTGGGGCCGGGCGAATACTTGATCGCGTTGGCAACGATGTTCACTACCGCCTGCACGACTGCATCCGGATCAGCAAGTATGTCAAGAGGTCTCCGCGGCTCCGTGAGCCTTACGACAAATCCGTGCTGCTTCAACTGATAGCTCATCGCGCCCAACGCTTTCCGCACGTGCTCCCGCAGGTCTCCACGGACCGGCCTGTATTCCTTCACCCCCTGTTCGATCCTGGCTGAATCGAGGATCGTCGTTACCATCCGGCCGAGCCGGTCGGACTCCCCTTCGATCACACCGATATACTCCCGGGCTTTCCGACCAAGCCGCACCCGACCGGACTGGAGTATTTCGGTGAACATCTTGATCGACGTGAGCGGCGTCCTGAGTTCGTGGCTCACGTACGAAACGAAATTGGATTTCATCTGATTCAGCTCTTCCAGCCGGCGTGACGTCACCTTCTCGAGGAGGAGCTGGCGCTGGAGGCGTATCCGCTGGAGCGCGAGCGCGGATTCGGCGGCGATCTGTATCAGGAGATCGGCGTCTTCCGCCGTGAAACGCGCGGAGGAGCGTTTCGGTCCGAGAGCGATGCAGCCGAGTATATTCTGATTTTCATCGGTCAGTGCGAAAACGGCCGCGACGTTCAGCCTCCCGGCAAGCTCCGCGGGAATCGCACGGTGGGCGATCCCCGCCTCGAACGTCCGGTCGGCGGCAGCCGGCTGCCGCGCATTATCTCCCGCGTACAGCGGAAGTCCCGCGCACGTCAGTGCCCCCCCCTCCCACCCGCGTCCTGCAAGCACGCTCATTGCGTCACTCCCCGGTTCCGCCGCGACAAGCGCGATCCGCTCCACGGGAATCGCCTCATCGGTGCGCCGCACGACGATCTCCCCGAGCTGCTGTTCGTCGACCGCGGATCCCACGGCCTCCAGTATGCCCCTTCCGGTCCGCCGGAAATCGTACCGGACACGGAAGAAGCGGCGGTCCACCACGCGCTGTACCCGTTTGCGTACGGGTTCGAACGCGATCGCCACGCCGACAGCCGCCGCGGCGGCAGACTGCGGAACAAACGACCCGACCATCGCACTTAGTAGGCCGACGGCGGCCGCGTACAGCGAGAGAACCACGCCGAGAACGACCGCATAGACCGTCGTCCTCTTGATGACGACTTCGATGTCAAGGACATGATACTTGAGGAACGCGATCGCAAAACTCGCCGGTATCAGGAGAAAGAAGACGATCGAGAGCTCCTCCGGGATGATGTCCTGCGCGTCAAAGAGTCCGGGAAGGACCACCAGGATGAGAAAAGGGGTCGGCCCGAACGTGAGCCCCCAGAGGATCCACTCGATCTTCTTCCTGTCCCCCCCCGTTTCCGCCCGCCGGTAGGAATCGACGATGCTTATCAGACCCATTGCAACGTCGAGGATCAGAACGACGTGAAAGACGTCGTACCAGCGCTGGAACGCACGGAACATCGGGAGCGAATGCTCATGAAGGCTGTGAAACAGCGTCACGGAGAGTATCACGAGAAGTATGCCCACCGGGATGAACGACGTCGCGGCCTTCAGCCAGAGGGGCCCGGGCCTGGGCCGCGGAAACATCGACGTGAAGAACAGGAACAGGGACGGGACGCCGAGGTACACGACGAGAAAGACCCCCCGGGCCACGTAGGGAAAGAGCCCTCCGGGATTCATGCTCCCCCACGGCATAATCGTGCTCACCCCCATGCAGACCAGAGACCAGTGGAGCGTCGCTGCAACGAGGCCGCGCGGTCCCGCCAGAAGCACAAACACCCCGAAGCCCCACGTGATGAATCCGACGATGAGGATGATCAGGATATACAGACTGTCGTACGTGTTGACGCATGTGCACCGGGTCTGCCGTCCTCCCTCGAGCGTCAGGACGATCGTATCTCCCGGTGACTGGTACGAACGGAGAAATTCAAGATCGCTCATCGAGCCGACGTTCTCGCCGTTCCATTTGATGATCCGGTCCCCCGGGACGATCCCCCCGNNGTCCGAAGCGTGGGCGGCTTCATGGACCCCTTCCGGAAAAATGGTCTCGGGCAGGATGGTCATCAAAGATACTAAACGCATTTCCAAATGCCACAGCGGAAGTTCAGCGGCCGTCAAGAACGTCAGACAGAATGACAGGTTTTTCCTCAGGAGCGGCCCGATTGAAAACCCGTGGATAATTCCGTATGTTAAGAGC